>CALDNM010000228.1 GCA_937915045.1 uncultured Clostridia bacterium | reverse complement strand
TCTTAACTTCCAGAGATTTTGACACTCAAATAAAAAGTGAATATAAATAATCGATAAAACGCTTGAAATTTCAACAATGTGCTTGACTTTCAGGCGTTTTCCTGGTATGATTATTGAGTGGTAATAATTACGCATAAAAGGAGACGAAATGTACCTGGATTTCAAGATAAAAGTACCGGATATTCCCGGGAAAATATACCCTCATTCAGTGAAGGACACGACATATATCCAATATGAATATGACCGTATCTACAAAGCTGAAAAGCAGTACAATATCCCTAAGCGAACCACCATAGGGAAGCAGTGCTCGGATGATCCTTCCATGATGTATCCGAATCAGAACTACCTGAAGTTCTTCCCTGAAGAAGAGCTGCCGGAGGAAAGATCCCGCACAAGCAGGAGCAGCTGCCTGCGCATAGGTTCATATCTTGCCATACGCAAAGTGATAGAAAGCTACAGACTTGACGAGATGCTTTCAAGGATCATAGGCAAGGACAGCGGATTGTTTCTTGATCTTGCCACATATTCCATAGTGACAGAGGGGAACGCAGGTCAGTATTATCCGGATTATGCCTACAGTCATCCGCTTTTCACGGCTGGGATGAAGATATACAGCGACTCCAAAGTCTCTGAATTCCTGAATACTATCACAGAGAACCAAAGCATAGGTTTTCTGAACGAATGGAACATATCAAGAGATCACCGCGAACGTATATACATATCATATGATTCTACAAACAAGAACTGTCAGGCCGGAGACATAGATGTCGTAGAGTTCGGCCATGCCAAGGACGATCAGGGCGAGCCGGTATTCAATTACTCTGTCGCCTATGACAGGAACAACAGAGAGCCTCTGTTCTATGAGGAATACCCCGGAAGCATCGTCGATGTATCGCAGTTGCAATACATGATAGAGAAAGCCGGGAGTTATGGATACAGGCAGATAGGATTCATACTGGATCGCGGGTACTTTAGCAGAGAGAACATACACTACATGGACAGGTACGGATATGATTTCGTTATCATGATGAAGGGCATGAAGAGCCTGGTAAACGAACTGGTACTTGAAAAGAAGAACTCATTTGAGGACAAGCATGCATACAGCATAAGGAAATATCGTGTAAACGGTACGACCATCAAAAAGCGGCTGTTCCCGTCGGACAAAGAGGACCGGTATTTTCATATCTACTACAGCAGCGTAAGATATGCTTCAGAGAAGGAAGCGATAGAAGCAAAGATAGAGAGGATGACCAGGCTCCTTGAAAAGCACGAAGGAAAACCCGTGAGGATAGATGACAGCTTCAGCAGGTACTTCGATCTGGTCTACTTTCATGAAGGCGAAGAAGATGAGAAATTCATGTATGGGATAGTACGTGACGATGTGATAGATCTTGAGATAAGCCAGTGCGGATATTTCGTTATCATAACATCGAAGCAGATGACAGCGAAAGACGCTTTGGAACTATACAAGAGCCGAGACGGTTCAGAGAAACTCTTCCGTGGAGATAAATCATACCTTGGGAACAGGTGTATGAGAGTACATTCAAGCGAATCTGTAGATGCTAAGATATTCATAGAATTCGTGGCACTCATTATCCGTAACCGAATATATACATGCCTTAAGGATGAAACGGAGAGACGCGATCAGAAGCCGAACTACATGAATGTACCGGCAGCCATAAGAGAGCTCGAAAAGATCGAGATGATCCGTCAGTTTGATGGGAAATACAGGCTGGATCATGCTGTTACGGCAACACAGAAAAAAATACTGAAGGCATTCGATATCGACATGGGATACATAAAAGACAAAGTCGGTATCATACGTGACACTATCGCATATTATGACGAAAAGGAGCGAACAAATGGCAAGGCGAAAAATATCCATCGATGAAAAGATCGAAAGCGCGAAAGAAACGGTCAGCCGCACCAAGAAGAAATATGACGCCGCAGTCGATGAACTGGAAAAACTCATGAAGAAGAAGGAGGAGATGCAGAACTCAGAACTGCTGGATGCCTTCTCCAGAAGTGGCAGATCATACGACGAGATACTGACATTTCTGGACGTAAAGTAAACAAAGAACCAGGCAAGGATCCATACTGGATTTTAGCCTGGTTTTAACTTT
>CALDNM010000227.1 GCA_937915045.1 uncultured Clostridia bacterium | reverse complement strand
AGAAATTATCTGTTATCATTAATGACAGAAACGTAATGAAATGACATCATGGGGGTAGATTTATGTACAGCGGGAAAAGAATAAGCGGAAGAAGAGTAAGAGCATTTTTCGGAGTGTTATTATCACTCTGCATGGTGTTCACTTTGGTCCCGATCCTGCCATCGGTCAGCGTGAACGCTGTTTCGGCAAAGAACGCGGTCGCGGCAGTATACAGAGCGGACAACAAGACAGTGGTGAAATATTATTCATCGCTGCAGGGCGCGATCAACGGGATAACTTACAGCGCGAGGAGCGTGAGACTTCTAAAGAATACCACACTGAAGACGCCGGTCACGGCGAACAGGAATTACAGATATACGATCAATCTTCGCGGGCATTCATTGAAGGGAAGAAGCACGTCCGCTCTCATCAATGTGACTAAGGGAAGGGTCGGCATAGCTCAGGGAACGATCACCAATACAGGCGGCGGCGCGGCTGTTTCAGAAAACGGAGGGACAGCGATGCTGCCTGAAGGTTATTCAGGGTCCATTTCGGACAGCTCTTTAAAATCGATACCGAACGCGCACTTCCTCAATCTGTATACGAGCGGAAGCGGTTCGCAGACGATGAACGGCAGCAGCTGGACTGAGGGCCATAGATTCATAAGGACAGTACAGGATCTTAACGCTGCGTTCACTCCTTCAGATACGGCGAACCAGGAAGTATCAAGTCTTTCGGTGAACCAGAAGAGCGTGGGAAAGAAGAGCAGCTACACTGTCGCTAGCAGCAGCTGGAAGAGAGACTATTCGTTCTCTGTCAAGTACGGCGATATCGCGTATGATATCACGGCGGCGACATATATGGGATCTGACAAGAACACTATGTGCGGAAAGATCTCACCGTCGGGAACTACTTCGGTCGGAAGGAATGGCAGCCAGTCATATACGATAAGTGTGAATGATGGATATAAGCTGGATGATGTGAAAGTCGATGGCGTGAGCCAGGGCGCGATCACGTCGTATACTTTCAGCGGCGTGAACGAAAACCATACGATAACGGCAAGCTACACTAAGACTTCGGTGTTCATCATGATCGACCCGGGACATTACAACCATTACAACAAAGGGTGCATTTCGGGATATTATGAAGGAAATCAGATGTGGAAACTCAGCACGTATCTTGTGAACGAGCTGAAAGAATATCCGGGGATCATAGTGTCGAGGACGAAGAGCTCGCTGGGCACTTATGAACCGGGGGTGTATTCGAGAGGACTCAAGGCGAAGGGATATGATTTCTTCCTGTCGCTGCATTCGAACTCATCGGAGTCATCGTATTCGGATTATCCTCTCGCGATAGTATCATCGGGATCGACGCTGTATAAAACCGCGAAACCTCTTGGCAAATCGCTTGTAAAGGACGTGGAGTCGATGATGGATACGAACCAGGATTACCAGATCTGGATAAAGAAGCAGCACGATGGACGCGACTGGTACGGCGTTATCAGAGGAGCCGCGTATTATAATGTACCGGCGGTGATACTGGAGCACTCGTTCCATTCGAACAGGGCGAGCGCGAAATGGCTGATGAGCAGTTCTAATCTCAAGAAGATGGCTGTGAAAGAAGCCACTACGATCGCGAACTACTACGGCCTTTCGAAGACCGGAAGCGTAGCGAGTCCGAAAAAGCCTACGGGATTCAAGCTCACAGTCAAGGGATCGCATACGATCAAGGCATCGTGGACAAAGAGCGTAGGCGCGACAGGATACAGAGTGTATCGCCTGAATAAGTCGACAGGACACTACAACAGGATCGCGACGACATCGGGTTCTTCGTATACGGACAGAGGCCTGTCTTCGAAGACTAAATATACTTATAAGATAAAGGCATACAGGACGAGCGGGAGCAAGACAGCTGTCAGTTCGAGCGTGTCATCTAAATCAGCGACAACAAAATAGTCTATTATAAAACGGCTTGGACCGTTGGAGAGCAGGGCGCCCTGGCGCCCTGCTTTTCTGATATTAAGGAAGAGTCAGGATAAAAAGTTTTTGGAAAGAATGCAGTGTTTGCAATGGTTTGACGGGCGCTGTTAGCACTCTATGCAAATGAGTGCTAAAAAAGTGTTTACTTTTTGTGAGGCGGGTATTAATATGATATCAGTGATAAAACTATTTAAAGGGGGCAACGACTATGAACTTAGAAAAATACACACAGAAAGCACAGGAAGCCATAGTAGACTGCCAGAACATCGCGATTTCGGAAGGACATCAGACTCTGGATGGGGAGCATCTCCACCTCGCTCTTATGAAGCAGGAAGACGGGCTGATACCGAAGTTGATAAAATATATGAAGATCGATGCGGGACAGATCATAAATGATCTGC
>CALDNM010000226.1 GCA_937915045.1 uncultured Clostridia bacterium | reverse complement strand
GACCCGATCTGCCCCTCAAAAAATCATTTGAAAAAGTGTCAAACCCGCAACCCCACAGGATCCAATGTAGAATTTTCATATTTGCCAATTGTTCCATTGCAAACCAGAATCGCAGTATGATTTTAAATCGAAGCTTTGCTAAAACAGCAACCCATTAATTACCAATAACAAAACAGTCATCAAACCACGGGTCAGGTATTGCAAAGCCGTAATTGTCGCAATTGTGTAAACAATTATTAGACAAAATTCACATTTTGTTCATAATTTTATACAAGAATGGTGGTATAATAGCAATAGTTGATAAAAATCAATTATCATACGTCTGAGAGGGAAAGCAAAGATCAAAGACTAAGGAGTGATAAGAATGATTAAAATCAGAACAGCAAAACTCAAAGATCTGCACACAGCTTCTGAAATATATGTAGGCAGCTGGCAGAACACTTATCCGGGCATGATCTCGCAGGATTATCTTGACGCGATGTCAGCGGATCACGCTGAGGAAAAACTTATTGCGTACATCACAGAACCGTCGATGAGACTTTTCGTCGCGGTCAACGATGACGACATCCCTATAGGCATACTGGCCTGCTCTCTCTATACGGAGATCGATGACTGCGGTATCGTAGACGTCCTCCACATTTCAAAAGACTACAAGGGATATGGCATCGGCACTGAGCTCGTACGCCGCAGCGCGTCATATATGCTCGACCATGACTGTCATTCGATGGCTGTCGATGTCGTCACGGCAAATATCAACGCGGTGCAGTTCTACAGCCACACAGGCGCGGTAGGATATGAACGCTATATGGATATGTTCGACGGTACAGAGGCGGATTCGCTCATCATGATGTGGAACGACCTCAAAGGAGTAGTCAACGGAAAAAGCGGAAGACATTACACAGTCATTCCGGAAGCTATCGCGGTATAAAGCGGAAAATAGCCTTATGATATGATATGAACTTAGTATGAACAAGCGGACGAAAAAATCCGGCTCCCTGAGGGATGCCGGTTTTTTCCTGCGCGTCTTTCGGCGCGCTTCGCAAAATGTTTATAGTTGTCTATTTGATTCTATGTCTATTTCATTATCGCTCCGCGGTCAGCTCCCGATACCATTCTCTGATATCTCGCCAGCCATCCTGTCTTCACACGCGATCCCGGCGCGATATACGCCGCACGTCTCTTTTCGAATTCTTCATCCGAAACATCCGCATCGATCTTTGAGTTCGGGATGTCTATAGTTATGACATCGCCTTCCTTTATAAGGCCGATCTCGCCGCCCTGCGCAGCCTCCGGACATACATGTCCTATTGACGCGCCACGGCTCGCACCGGAGAATCTGCCATCAGTAATGAGCGCGACAGACTTATCGAGTCCCATCCCCGCGAGCGCGCTCGTAGGGCCCAGCATTTCTCTCATGCCCGGACCGCCTTTCGGCCCTTCATAGCGGATGACGACGACATCGCCGGCATTTATCTTCCCGGCAAAAATTGCTTCTATCGACTCTTCTTCTCCGTCAAAGACTCGCGCCGGTCCGGTATGTACCATCATCTCAGGCGCTACCGCGCTCCTCTTTACGATACTGCCGTTCTTCGCGATGTTTCCCCAGAGCACGGCTATGCCTCCGTTCTCGCTGTAAGGATCTTCGATATGCCGTATTGTCCCATAGTCCTTCACAGGCCGCGTTTCGATATTCTCGCCGACCGTCTTTCCGGTCGCCGTTATGTGTGACTTGTCTATGAGATCTTTCTTCGAAAGCTCGTTCATCACAGCCTGGATGCCGCCCGCCGCGTTCAGATCCTGCATATGAGTCCCTCCCGCCGGAGCGAGATGGCACAGATTCGGGACCTTCGCGCTGTACTCGTTGAATGTGTCGAGAGTCAGATCGACTCCTGCCTCATTCGCGATCGCGAGAAGATGCAGTACACTGTTCGATGAACATCCAAGAGCCATGTCGCAGGTGAGCGCGTTAAGCACCGACTTCTCATCCACGATATCACGAGCCGTGATATCATTTCTGACAAGATCCATGATCGCCATACCGGCCTTCTTTGCCATCCTGAGTCTGCCCCCGTCGACAGCAGGGACAATGCCGTTTCCCGGCAGCGCGAGCCCGAGTACCTCCGCGATACAGTTCATACTGTTCGCGGTATACATCCCAGCGCAGCTGCCGCAGCCCGGGCAGACACCCTCTTCATACGCGGTCAGTCCATCGTCGTCGATCATGCCCGCCTTCCTCGCGCCGACAGCTTCGAATATTTTCGACAGACTTACGTCTTCGCCTTTCACGCAGCCGGCCATCATAGGTCCGCCCGAGCAAACGACTGCCGGCACATCCATTCTGACAGCGGCCATCATCATACCCGGTACGATCTTATCGCAGTTCGGTATGAGCACGAGTCCGTCAAAGCAGTGCGCCATCGTCATCGTTTCCACACTGTCCGCAATAAGCTCTCTGCTCGCGAGACTGTATTTCATCCCCGCGTGTCCCATCGCGATACCGTCGCAGACGCCGATCGAAGGGAACTCTATCGGAGTCCCTCCGGCCATACGCACCCCTGCCTTTACTGCTTCAGCCACTTTATCAAGATTAAAATGTCCCGGCACGATCTCGCTGTGAGCGCAGCATACGCCTATAAGCGGACGTTCAAGTTCTTCCTTTATATATCCCATCGCGTAGAAGAGGCTCCTGTGCGGAGCTCTTTCCACTCCCTTTGTGACCTGTTCACTTCTGAGTTTCATCAGTTTCCTCCTGCCTGTACCGGACTAGTTGTACTGTCTCAGCCAACTCATCATGCTCCTGAGCTCCGCTCCGACGGTCGAGCTCTGATGCTTGCATCTCTCAGCTCTCTCATCGAGGAATTTCTTCTTTCCCTCTTCCGATCTCATCGCCGTCATGAACTCATCAGCGAATGAACCGTCCTGTATACGATCCAGTATTTCTTTCATGCCGTCACGCGATTCCTTCGTGATGACTTTCTTTCCCGCGTAATAATCTCCGTACTCGGCCGTGTTAGATACCGACTTTCTCATGAGCTCCATGCCGCCCGAGTTCATCAGATCGACGATAAGCTTCATCTCATGCATCGTTTCGAAGTAAGCCATCTCAGGCTGGTAGCCTGCTTTCACGAGCGTTTCGAATCCCGCTTCCATGAGCTCCGTGATGCCGCCGCAGAGGACTGCCTGCTCGCCAAAGAGATCTGTTTCAGTTTCTTCTTTATATGTAGTCTCGAGTATCCCGGCTCTCCCTGCGCCGATCCCGCTTGCATAAGCAAGAGCTGTATCTTTGGCCTTGCCTGATACATCCTGATATACCGCGATCAGCGAAGGTACGCCGCCGCCGTCTTCAAACTGACTCCTGACTGTATGCCCCGGCCCTTTTGGAGCAACCATCGATACGTCGATGTCAGCCGCCGGTTTTACGTAGCCGTAATGGATATTGAATCCGTGAGCGAACATGAGCGTATCTCCCGCCTTCATGTGCTTAGCGACCTGATCGTTATATACATCTGCCGCAAGCTCATCAGGAACGAGCATCATGACGATGTCTCCTTTTTCCGCTGCCGTCTCTACGTCGCACACTTCGAGCCCTGCGTCCTTTGCTGACTGAGCACTCTTCGATCCCGGTCTCAGACCGACGACCACATCGACCCCGCTCTCATGCAGATTTCGCGCGTGCGCGTGTCCCTGGCTTCCGAATCCGATGACCGCGACGGTCTTTCCCTTGAGCATGTCCATATCGCAGTCTTTGTCATAGTATCTGTTTATCATTTTTCCTTCTCCTTTTTTTCCGGCCTCTCCGGCCTTTCATGTTAAAAAATATCTTAAATATGATATCCGTCTGATTTACTGAGCGATCGAAACGCTCTCTCTGAATGCGCAGCGCGGCTCAAGCAGCGATACGTCGAGTACGTCGACGAGCTTTCTCGTCTGTCTGATCATCTGCGCGATATCATTCTCCGCGCCGTACATCTCGATCTTCACGCACGACATATCGGGATTCCCGACCTGCTCCACCTTCAGTGATTCTATGTTATATCCCCTTCTGGTAAATAGAGTGACCAGCCTCGCGAGCACATCCATCTCATTATTCACGAGCACGCTCACTACCTCACGACTGTCACCCGGTTTAAACTGTCTCATTATTTTTTCCTGCCTTTCTATCCTATTATCATGTCTTCTGTCGAACCCCCTCCCGGAATGAACGGCAGTACTTTTTCATTTCTGTCTATCTTCACTTCGATCCACGAAGGACCGCTGTTTTTCATCGCGCTCTTCAGTGCCTCTATATATTCGCTTCTCGTCTCGGCTCTATAGCCGTGAACACCGAAGCCCTCTCCGACCTTGACGAAATCTGTTTTGCGTCCGGGGTCAGTCGCGGAATAACGTTTATCCTTGAATATCGTCTGCCACTGATATACCATCCCGAGCACGCTGTTGTTCATTATTACAGTAATGATCGGTAAGTCGTGAGATACCGCGGTGCATGCCTCATTCAAACACATGTGGAACGATACGTCGCCGGTTATATGGATGACACGCTTGTCCGGGTTCCCGATCTGCGCGCCTATCGCTGCCCCATATCCAAAGCCCATTGTACCGAGCCCCCCGCTCGTGATGAACTTGTAAGTGTTGTGATCTCCGAGGAACTGCGCTGCCCACATCTGATGCTGTCCCACGTCCGTGACGTAGATCGTATCCTTGTCTGCCATCGCACATGTGTCTCTTATGACCTCGTCAGGGTGAGGAAGCGGCGTATCGAGATCGCTGGTGATGCCGTGCTTCTTCAGCTGCAGCATCCGCTCGTTCCAAGCGTCATGGTGTTTTTCTTCTATGAACGGCAGGAGTTTTCTTACAAAATCCGCCGCGTCATCTACGACCATGTGATCAACTTGAACGTTTTTATTGAACGCGCTCTCATCGATATCCACCTGTATCTTCACTGCGTTCTTCGCGAACTTATCCGGGTCAAGTGCTACTCTGTCCGAGAATCTCGTTCCCAGAGCGAGCATCACATCTGCCTCGTCCATCGTCGTATTCGCGGCCACGCTGCCGTGCATCCCTACTATTCCAAGATTCCTCGGATTGTCGAACCCTATCATCCCGGCCGCCATTATCGTATGCGTTATCGGGATGTCCGCCTTGTTGAGCAGTTCGATCAGAGGCTGCCGCCCTCTTGCTGCGAATCCTCCGCCTAAAAAAATAACGGGCTTCTTTGCAGCATTGATTTTGTCTGCGATCGCTTGAAGCTCGTTACGCGTTACTTTCGTTTGTACTTTTCTTCCCGCTTGATGCGGTATGTATTCCCCCGGTGAATAGTCTATCCCCGCCGCCGTGACGTCTTTTGTGACATCCACCAGGACGGGTCCCGGTCTTCCACTCTGCGCCACTTTGAACGCATCGTCGAGAACTCCGGGCAGCTTGCCGATATCGTCTACGAAGTAATTGTGTTTTGTAACGGGCATCGTAGCCCCTGTAATGTAGATTTCCTGGAACGCATCGTGACCAATGAGGTTCTTCGATACGTTCACCGTAATGGCAAGCAGGGGCACGCTGTCCATGAAGGCTGTAGCGAGTCCCGTGATTAGGTTTGTTGCTCCGGGGCCGCTCGTCGCGAAGACGACCCCTATATCTCCCGTCGACCTTGAGTAGCCGTCCGCGGCATGAGCCGCGCCGCACTCATCCGCCGTGAGTATATGCGTGAGTTGATCACTGTGCTTATACAGATCATCAAAAAGATCCAGAGCTGTGCCGCCGGGATATCCGAAGACAGTATTCACTTTGTGCTCTGTCAGCTTTCTGATGATGAGCTGCGCGCCGGTCAATTCCATTTTTGTCATTCTCCTTCCTAGTAATATGATGTTTACGAGTTTACACGAACTATTTACGCAATGCAAGTCTTTTCGCGAAATTTTTTATTATTTTTCACAAGTTTTTTATATTTTTTATGTGTGACTACACAATTGTGTCTTTTTTATCTCTTTTTTGCCCAATAGTGACTCCCGGTCGACGCGTGCCGAGCTTCAATCGCCGCGCCGTCCGAACATTCCCTATATGGCTTCCGCTATCATATTCCCCGTCTCCTCTGTTCCATATATCTTCATTCCTTCTCCGGCTATGTCCGCCGTGCGGCATCCTGCCGCCAGTACTTTCTCCACTGCCGACTCGACGGCGTCCGCCTCTTCTTTCAGTCCGAAAGTGTATCTCATCATCATGGCCGCCGAGAGTATCGTTGCCATAGGGTTTGCCAGATCCCGCCCCGCTATATCAGGAGCCGATCCGTGTACCGGCTCGTACATGCCGAAGCTTCCTTCTCCGAGCGACGCCGACGGCAGCATTCCTATCGATCCCGTCACCTGGCTCGCTTCGTCGGAAAGGATATCTCCAAACATGTTGCTTGTCAGCAGTACATCGAACTGTTTCGGATCTCTCACCATCTGCATCGCGGCGTTGTCCACGTACATATAGTTCGTCTCGACTTCCGGATATTCTTTCGCGACTCCTTCGGTCACCCTTCTCCAGAGCCTCGAACTGTCAAGCACGTTCGCCTTGTCGACGCTCGTTACTTTCTTCCCTCTCTTCATCGCCATGCCGAAAGCGGTCTCCGCTATGCGCCTTACTTCGCCTTCCGAATACTGCTCGACGTCATACGCCGCGGGTCCCATTTCTGTTTCTTTTGTTCCGCGCTCGCCAAAGTATATCCCTCCGGTCAGCTCGCGGACTACCATAAGGTCGATCCCGCCTTTTACTATCTCAGGCTTCAGCGGACAGTCGCCCGCAAGCTCTTCAAACATTACTGCCGGGCGAAGATTCGCGTAAAGCCCCAGATCTTTTCGAAGACCCAGAAGTGCCTTCTCCGGTCTCTTCGGCCCCGGAAGATCGTCCCACTTCGGTCCGCCCACAGCTCCGAGAAGCACAGCGTCAGACCTCCTGCATATCTCAAGAGTCTCTTCAGGGAGGCACTCTCCTTTTTTGTCTATCGCGCATCCGCCAGCATAGGCATATGTGAATTCAAAATCGTGCCCGAATTTTTCTCCGGTCCTCTTCATTACTTTCACCGCCTGCGAGGTCACTTCAGGCCCGATGCCATCTCCGGCTATGACCGCTATTCTGTAATTCACTCCTGATCCTCCCCGCCGTCTGACGCGGCTCTGTTCTTTATGCTGTTCATCAGTCCGCCCGCGTCCATGATTTCTTTTATGAAATCCGGGAACGGCTCGGCGCTGTAAGTCTCGCTCTTCGTGATGTCCGTGATCGTGCCGGTGTCGAAATCTATGCTGACCTCGTCTCCTTCTTCGATGCTCTCGCTCGCCTCGCGGCACTCGAGTATCGGAAGTCCGATGTTGATCGCGTTCCTGTAAAAAATCCTTGCGAATGTCGGCGCTATCACGCAGCTTATCCCGCTCGCCTTGATCGCGATAGGCGCGTGCTCTCTCGAGCTCCCGCATCCGAAATTGTCGTCCGCGACGATGATGTCTCCGTTCCTGACTTTATTTTTGAAGTCGCTGTCGATGTCCTCCATACAGTGCGACGCCAGTTCTTTCGGGTCGGCTGTGTTCAGATATCTTGCCGGTATGATCACGTCCGTATCGACATTCGCGCCGAACTTATGTATTTTTCCTTTTGCTTTCATTGTCATGTCCTTTACCTGATCCCTTCCGGTCCGCAGATCCTGCCCTCTATCGCCGAAGCCGCCGCGACATACGGATCGGCCAGATAAACTTCTGAACCTGTATGCCCCATCCTGCCTACAAAATTTCTGTTGGTAGTCGATACGCATCTCTCACCGTCAGCCAGTATTCCCATGTATCCTCCGAGGCACGGCCCGCAGGTCGGTGTCGAAACCGCGCATCCCGCGTCGATGAATATATCGATATATCCCGCGCGCATGCATTCCTTGTAAATGCTCTGCGTAGCCGGTATCACGATGCACCTCATGCCCTCGGTGATATGCCTTCCCATCATGACCGACGCTGCCGCCGCCATATCCGACATCCTGCCGTTCGTGCACGAACCTATCACGACCTGATCTATCCTGATATCATCCTTCTCCGCCTCCTCTATAGTCTTTGTATTTTCAGGAAGATGAGGATAAGCAACAGTCTGATGTACGCGCGCAAGATCGATATAATGTACTTTGTCATAACACGCGTCGGGGTCCGCTTTGTATATCTTATACGGTCTGTTCGTCCTGCCGCTCATGTACTCCTGAGTGATGCCGTCCACCGGGAATATCCCGTTCTTCGCGCCGGCTTCAATTGCCATGTTCGATATAGTCAGTCTGTCGTCCATCGTAAGATACCGCAGACCGTCTCCATCGAATTCCATCGACTTGTACAGCACTCCATCGACGCCGATCTCTCCTATTATGTGAAGTACGATGTCCTTGCCGCCGACATACTTTGCCGGTTTTCCCGTAAGTATGAATTTCTCTGCCGCCGGCACTTTGAACCACGCCGTGCCTGTCGCGATCGCCGCAGCGACATCGGTGCTCCCGACTCCCGTAGAGAAAGCTCCGAGAGCCCCATAAGTGCACGTGTGTGAATCAGCTCCGATGATCGCGTCTCCCGCGCCGACCAGTCCCTTCTCGGGAAGCAGCGCGTGTTCGATGCCCATATCTCCGACATCGTAATAATTATCTATGCCGAATCTCTTCGCGAAGGTCCTGCACGTTTTGCACTGCTCCGCTGACTTGATATCCTTGTTTGGAGTAAAGTGATCCATCACGAGCGAAACTTTGCTCTTATCGAAGACTCCGTCAAAGCCCGCTTTGTCGAACTCACTTATCGATACAGGCCCTGA
>CALDNM010000225.1 GCA_937915045.1 uncultured Clostridia bacterium | reverse complement strand
TACGAGAAGATGAACATGATCCGACATCATATGCCCTTCTATTATTTCCACCCTTAACATGTCGAAAGCGACATTTGAAGAACTTTCAAACCCGCTCACTTTGATAAACTTCTGACATTACCTTGCAACATGACTCGTGTCAGAAACTATAATCATTCTTAGTTTTCTATAGCTTTGCTAGTGGGTTTGCGCGGTCGGGCAGCCAGAATCAGCTGAAAAAGACCCGATCATAATGCAGCACTGATCACAATACAGCCCCGGTGACACCGCAGCCTCATACCAATACATTTCTATAAGTTCCGGCTTATTTATCAGATCCATATTGACAAATATTACCATTTCCCATATATTGGGATTAGTCAGAATAACTCCAATGAAAGGAAATAAAAATGTATTTACAGTTTATGATCATAAAACTTGCCAAGCACCTGCTTAGTCAATGTTGCGGATTTTTGAATAAGATCGAGCGAATACTCCCTTCACTCGGCAATGGAACATTACAATGCTGGAAAACAAACGGGAAAAAATACTATTACTACAATACGACCTACAATGGCAAACGCACTCGAGTCCATATCGACCCTGAATGGGATGGCGCGGATCCCCTTATCAAAAGGCTTACGTTAAAGGCAATCGCGTTGAAAGCACGTGGCATGATGAAAAATAATATTATCGCGCTGAGTTCCCTGCTGGAATATTATAAGCCTTATGATCCTATTTCGCTCTGTCGATCGCTGCCCGATGCCTATGATCCTGACAATGTTGATATCGGTGAGGCTTTCATGAATGATGATATCGATCCGGCGGCGTGGAGAAGCGAAAGATATACGAAAAATCCGTATTACCGCGAGCATCTGACCCACTCTACGAAATCCGGTGAAAAAGTCAGGTCAAAATCCGAGGCTATTATTTATGAGGCGCTAACTGAACGCGAAGTCGATTTTCGATATGAATGCGCGGTGACGGTCAATACACTTGATGACGATGGTGATATTGCTTCGCAGCGGACAGTTTATCCCGACTTCATGATACTACGAAAAGAAGACAGACATCTGATCCTCTATGAACACCTTGGCAGGTTGGATGATCCTGACTACACGCAAAAAGCAGCACGTAAAATCGAAGACTACATTAACACAGGATATTACCCCGGCATAAATTTGATACTTACATGGGAAACGCGTAATACCCCTTTCACTGCAGTCAAGGCGAATACTATTCTTGATAAATACCTCAAGCCGGCTGACGACTTCAGTTAATACCTGTGCTCGCAGCTGGGTCCACTACTATTCGGGAGCATATGATTGTAGAATGATTTCCCGCTCTGACAAGGTCTTACATGCAGAATGATGTCAGAAGTTTATGCGGATCACAGCCAACGGTCTGAACGAAAACGAGCAGAAACATGACGAAAGCAGCATTTGAAAAACTTTCAAACCCGCTCGTCCTGATAAACTTCTGACATTGCATCACGATAAAACACGTGTCAGAAATGATGATCATTCTTGGCTTTCGTCTGTCAACCTTCCAGTTAAATAGCCCTTATCCAGATATCGTATCCGGATTCCATATTCTTATCCGGATTTCATATCTTTATCCGGATTTCATATCCTTATCCAAATCTCATATCTTTATCCAAATCTCATATATCGAATCCATAGACATATCCCGGATCCAGTTCAAGGCAGACAAGCCAGAGTATGGATCAGGCAATAAAAAAAGCCATCCGGTTTAAAGTGAGTTAAACTTCAAACCAAACAGCTTTTCTAACATTATTATAACACTGTTTCAGTGTTCGTCAATCGAGAATTGACGAAATTCTGAAAATGATATGAATTACAAACAGCTTTCTTTTTCGCCAAAAATCGGCTAAAACTCAGCGTTGTTCGGTGTCCTCGGGAACGGCAGGACGTCTCTTATATTCTCAACACCTGTGAGATACATGACCATCCTCTCGAAGCCAAGACCATAGCCCGAATGCTTCACGCCGCCGTACTTTCTGAGCTCCAGATACCACCAGTAATTCGACTTATCCATGCCGAGTTCTTCGATCCTGCTCTCCAGCACATCGAGCCTCTCTTCCCTCTGCGAACCGCCGATGATCTCACCGATCCCTGGTACCAGGCAGTCGCACGCCGCGACCGTTTTTCCGTCCTCATTGAGACGCATATAGAAAGCCTTGATATCTTTCGGATAATCCGTTACAAAGATAGGGCCCTTGAAAATCTTCTCCGTGAGATATCTCTCATGCTCAGTCTGAAGATCGATGCCCCACTCAACAGGATACTCGAACTTTTCTCCCGACTTGATCAGAAGGTCGACAGCTTCCGTATAAGTAACGCGCTTGAACTCCGAATTCGCGACATGAGTGAGCCTTTCGATAAGGCCCTTGTCAACAAACTGATTCAGGAACTCCATCTCCTGCGGCGCGTTTTCCATCGTATAAGTGATTATATATTTGATCATAGCCTCGCCGACATCCATCATATCCGAGAGGTCCATGAACGACATCTCAGGCTCGATCATCCAGAACTCGGAGGCATGCCTCGTCGTGTTGGAATCCTCCGCTCTGAACGTAGGTCCGAACGTATAGACATTCCTGAACGCTGACGCGAATATCTCCGCCTCGAGCTGTCCGCTGACCGTCAGGTTCGTCTCTTTCCCGAAGAAGTCCTTGCTGTAATCCACCGTGCCGTCGTCATTTTTCGGTACATCCGCGAGATCAAAGTTCGTCACATGGAACATCTCGCCCGCGCCTTCAGCGTCGGATCCTGTCAGTATCGGAGTATGCACATAAACATAGTCCTGATCCTGGAAGAACTTGTGTACAGCGAACGCCGCGATCGATCTCACCCTGAACACCGCCGAAAACATATTGCTCCTCGGACGGAGATGCGCTATCTCACGCAGATATTCTACCGAATGTCTCTTTTTCTGCAGCGGATAATCACTATCTGAAGTTGCTTCTACCGATATGCTTTCCGCGTGGAGTTCGAATGGCTGCTTCGCGTCCGGAGTCAGTATGAACTTTCCCGTCACATCGAGAGCCGATGAAATAGCAGCCTTCGATATCTCATCAAAATTCGATATCTTATCTGCTTCATAAACAATCTGCAGCGACTTGAAATTGGAACCGTCATTCAGTTCGATAAAACCGAACTTGTTCGATCCCCTGTTCGTCCTGATCCAGCCTCTGACACGTATCTCCTGATCCGCGAACTGCTCCGGCCCGTCAAAAACAGTCCTTATCTGTATGTCCTTCATTGATCCATTCCTTTCTATGCTTTACGGAATCCGCACGTCTTCACGCACTTCCGTTTAAAATACTCTGTAAAATCTCCCGGCTCGCCCTTCACAAAACTGTCCTTCGGGACCATGAAGCCGGTCTGCTTCGAGGTCATCAGTGTGTACATCTCCGCAGTGTCGACAAACGTCATTATATCGCTGTAACTATATCCGTACGGCTCACGGCCGTTATGCGAAACATATACGTAGTCACCGAACATTATCGTGACATCCGGCGCTTTGCCATCGTACATCTGCTCGAGATTTTTCTGTGATACACCGCCCATTATCGATGGCGTGCATATCATGAAAACACCCACACCGGCAAGCGCGGCAGTGAGCACGATGTACATGATCTTATGACCATTGATCGGATCACCCGAAAGCAGCCCGTGCTCCCCCATAAAAGTTGAAGCAAGCATCATAAGTCCAACTACAATAAAACCTATGCCCATCAGCTTGTTCTGCCTCATGGCACAGTGTTTGTAGAAATACTTCTGCAGATCTCCGGTCGACTTGTATTCGACCGCGAAGTCACTCTTTTCTATTGTCATCGTCTCGTCTGACATTTTCCTGTAGTCTCCGCTCCGGTAATAGCCACTTTAATATAATACACCAATGCGGAGCCAATATCCAGCCCCGTGTTTCAGCCATTGTCCTCTATGATCTTGATGTCCAGTTTCCTGTTTCGCGGCCCGTCGAACTCGCAGAAATACAGACCCTGCCACGTGCCGAGTACCGGGCGCCCGTCCTCGACCATCACCATCTCCGAAGCGCCCGTCAGGCTCGACTTGAGATGTGCCGCCGAGTTCCCTTCCATATGATGATATCCGTCCGTCCACGGAATGACCTTGTCGAGTTCCATGATGAGATCACGCACCACATCCGGGTCCGCGTTCTCGTTTATCGTGACCGCCGCCGTCGTATGCGGGACGGACACCATGCAGATGCCGCTCTTTACTCCGCTGTCTTTTATGGCCTTCGCGACCATGCCCGTGATATCTATCATCTGAGTATGTGCCGATGTCTTCACATCAAGTGTTGCGTATCTCATAATTTAGGCCTCCATCCAGTCCTCTTGCCTATTACAGATCCATCTGCATATATACCGATATCTCCAGCGGGCTGTTGTTGTACTTTGGTATTTCATAGAACCCAAGCTTTTCATATAGCTTAATAGCCGGAGCGAGGAACGTAAGAGTATCGAGCAGCATACGCGAGTAACCTATCTCACGCGCGTCGGATTTCAGCTGATCGACGAGCGCCGACCCGACATGCTTGCCGCGAAATACCGGGCGCACATAAAGGCGTTTGAGCTCGCATTTCTCTTCGTCCATCTTCCTGAGCCCGACACAGCCCGCGAGTTCTTCGCCGTAATACGCAAGGTAAAGTCTCCCGTCCGGTCCGCCATATTTTTCTTCAAGATGCCAGATCTCATCATCGTAATTCTGGATGCCCAAATATTCTTTGACCTCCGGGTCGCCCTCGATCAGCATCTCTGTATATTCAGTAAAAAGCATCCTGACTTCATTCTGCCGGTCAAGTGCCGGAATGATTTTGATCTCCATCGTTCACCTCTTCATTCATCTTCTTGTATTCTTGATATCCGCGATATTATCTTTCGCGATTATAATTTATGAGGCATCCGGCCTTCACTATTTTCTTCTCATCCGGCGTCATGTCCGCGATGTAGAGATGTATCTCCTTAA
>CALDNM010000224.1 GCA_937915045.1 uncultured Clostridia bacterium | reverse complement strand
CCAGCTCCGGGGAAGTCGTCCTTCCTCCGAGCGCCAGAATATTCGCGTTGTTGTGCTTCGCGGCGAACTCCGCCATTTCAGGACTCGTGCAAAGCGCGCAGCGGATCCCTTTCACTTTGTTCGCGGCGATCGAGATGCCTATCCCTGTCCCGCAGATCGCGATCCCGGCATCATATTTTCCTGAAGCAACGGCCTCGCCGCACTTCTTGCCGAACTCCGGGTAATCGACTGATTCCTCCGAGAAACATCCAAGATCATCCGGATAGATATCGAGACTGCTCAGATATCCGATGACCACCTGCTTGAGCTGCCACCCGGCGTGATCGCTCGCAATGCATAATTTTTTCGCTTCCTGCATTTCTTCCTCCTACTAAACTCTGACGATATTGTAGCCTGCCGACTTCATCATTCTGTTCATTACCGCGAAACCAACTCCGTCGGTATCTGACAGCGCGCCGGCTATTATCATATCCACGCCCTTTTCGTCCATGTCCCGGAGATCCGAGAAGAACTCGTGCGCGGCTTCATTGAATGTCTTTTCCTCGAACAGGAGAACGCCTACTTTGTTGCCAAGTCTTTCATTGAGCACGCGAAGCCTTTCGACTTCCTCTCTCACGGCTATCCTGTTTCCTTCGACGATCAGCATGTCCGCTTTCGGCGCGTAATGTTTGTATTTCATTCCCGGCGCTTTCGGCTTGAAGTCGTCATCTGTCGGTTTGCCCGCAGTAAGGGTCGGGTCAAGAGCGACTTCTTTTCCGAGCGCGGCTTCGAGGTTTTCCTGTGTGACGAGGCCCGGTCTCAGTATGGTCGGTGTGTCGCCCGTCACGTCGAGCACTGTCGATTCTATCCCGACTCGACATGTGCCTCCGTCCAGGATCGCGTCGATCTTTCCGTCGAGGTCGTGCAGCACATGCTCCGCTTTCGTTGGGCTCGGTCTTCCGGATGTGTTCGCGGATGGTCCGACGAGCGGTGTCCCTGCTCTGTTTATGAGGTCGCGCGTCGGCTCGCTGTCCGGCAGTCTGACTGCCACTGTGTCGAGTCCGCCGCTTACGACGTCTGATATATTATCTTTCTTTTTAACTACCAGCGTGAGAGGTCCCGGCCAGAAGTTGTCTATGAGTGTGACGATGTCCTGGCTCAGCATCGGTGTAAGCTGCCCTATATCGCTCGCTCTCGAAATGTGCACGATGAGCGGATTGTCGCTCGGTCTGCCCTTCGCGGCGTAAACGCTTTTCGACGCTTCTTCGTTGAACGCGTCCGCCCCGAGTCCATAGACTGTCTCTGTCGGGAACGCTACGAGTCCGCCGCGCCTTATTATCTCCGCGCACTTGATTATATTTTCTTCTGTAGGTTCATATACTATTGTCTTCATTTATATATCTCCCGGTTTTTTATGCTCTCTGTTTTGTTTGGATCCGACTTAGAAGTTTTTCATTTTCTCGGTCTGATCGTTCGTGATGAGTCCGTCGATTATATCGTCCATGTCTCCGTTCAGGAAGTTCTCGAGTTTGTATATCGTCGCTCCCGTCCTGTGATCGGATATCCTTCCCTGCGGGAAGTTGTATGTCCTGATACGTTCCGATCTGTCGCCTGTCCCGACCTGACTTTTTCTTTCTGCTGAAAGTTTGTCGTTCTGCTCCTGCATCTTGAGGTCGTAAAGTCTCGACTTTAAGACCTTGAACGCTTTCGCTTTATTTTTGATCTGCGATTTCTCGTCCTGGCATGTGACTACGAGTCCTGTCGGTACGTGCGTGAGTCTGACTGCTGAGTCCGTGGTGTTGACGCACTGACCGCCGTTGCCCGACGCTCTGTAAACATCAACTCTGACGTCGTTCGGGTCGAGGTCGACTTCTACGTCGTCTATCTCAGGAAGCACCGCGACTGTCGCCGCCGATGTGTGGATCCTGCCCGATGACTCTGTTTCAGGGACACGCTGCACTCTGTGCGCTCCGCTCTCGAACTTGAGACGCGAGTAAGCGCCCTTTCCTTTTATGAGCATGACCGCTTCTTTCACTCCGCCAAGGCCTGTATCGTTTATTTCGATGATCTCTGTCTTCCAGCCTTTTCTCTCGGCGTACATCTGATACATCCTGAGAAGGTCCGCTCCGAAAAGCGCCGCCTCTTCACCGCCTGTGCCGGCTCTTATCTCAAGTATTACGTTCTTGTCGTCGTTAGGGTCTTTCGGGAGGAGCAGCACTTTCAGCTCTTCTTCGAGCGGATCGATCTGCGCTTCGAGCCCGCTTAATTCTTCCTTCGCGAGTTCCTTCATCTCTTCATCGTCGCCCGCTTCGTCGATCATTTCTTTCGCGCCCTGGATGTCCTCTTTGACTTTTTTATATTCGTCATACTTTTTGACGATCGGCTCCATCTCGCCCATTTCCTTCGCGTGCTTCTGCCACACGGCCTGATTTGCGATGATGTCCGGATCCGCGCACTTGGCCGCGAGCTCCTTATATTTATCTTCTATGAAATCTAACTTGTCGAACATTATGTTCCCTGCTTTCTTTTTCTTTTCTTTCTATATATCATATCTGCCGCGATCTCCCCGCGGTCTTCATTTATATATAGTGTTCAGTATATATAGTATCGACGCGTCCGTGATTTGTCCGATACCAATATGATATTTTATCACATATCGAGCCGACTTGCACCCGGAAATCGCATGAAAATGGGGATTTCAGGATGTTTCAGTTTTGTTCCCAATAAAAAAGCCGGAATGTGATTCCGGCTTCGTCATTCTAGTCAAGATGATATTTGTTCTTGAACTTCTCAACTCGTCCACCACGATTGATGAACTTCTGCTGACCTGTAAAGAACGGGTGACACGCTGAACAAACATCGGTTCTGATCTCAGGCTTTATTGACCTGGTCATAAATGTATTTCCGCATGCGCAAGTTACTTTACAGTCCATGTATTCTGGATGGATTCCTTCCTTCATGCTGTTCCCTTCTTTCCGGCCCGGACTGATCCGAGCAGTTCATATGCTCACCGCGATCGTCGCGGCGGCTGCCTCTGACATGACAGCTTTACTAATATATCACAGAAATCGCGCCGTTGCAAGCGGTTTAGCTTTTTTGCCCTCGATTGTATGGTCCTGTATAGTTCGCAAGTGATAATGTCTCAAGTGATCGCACCGCTGAATTAAATTCGCTCCTGTTTCATGATTCGGGACGCAGGAGCGCACCGCTTCTATAATAACGCCGCCGGAGCAGCCGCGCTCGGCGGCGC
>CALDNM010000223.1 GCA_937915045.1 uncultured Clostridia bacterium | reverse complement strand
TGATCACCATTCGAATTCACGAATACCGCCATCGGCACCGCGCTGACTGATGTCGTCATTTTTTTAAGCATCTTATTAGATGGGATCATGTTGACGAACGAAACCTTTTTCTCTTTGATGCTCTTTTTCGCGCGCGCCTTTTTCTTGGCGACTACGCCGTCATCTTTCTCGCGGACATTCACGAGCACTCCGATCACCTGGAATCCCTGATCGCTGTAATCAGCATTCAGGTCGTCGAGTGTCACGAGCTGTCTTGTGCCTGAGCCGTCATACGTGGCCCAGAAATACAGCATCGTAAGCTTATGCCCTTTGAACGCGCTCTTATCGATGCTGCTGCCGGTCATCGTCTCACCCGAAAACGCGCTCATGAATTTCGAAGCGCTCTTCGCCTCACCGGCACCGTCATTACTATATCCTGCCATCCAGCAACCGCTCGAAACGAGCATCACACATACAAGCATCACCGCGATCAGCGCGCGTTTTTTCATCATATCCTCCGATCCTGACCATGTCCCGCGTTTCTCCGTGCCCATTCTGTCCGGGCATCACCATGCGCCCCCGGCATCACCATGCGCCCCCGGGCTCCGCGAGACTGAAAATCCTGAAATTCATTATACCATACAGCCACGCGGCTGGGCGTTTTTTATGTGACTTAGCATATATCCTAAGATTGCCGGACCGGGCCTCGAACGCGAAGGCACGCGTCGTGCTCGATCATGGCCGATCCTGTTTTTGCGATTGTCATTTTCCGACCTTAGATTTACCGTAAAAGCCTGAGGCAGCATGACAATAGTTGTGGATTCCCTTTAGCGTCACGTGCACCCGAGTTGATCGCGTTAATAGAATAGAAAATACCTTGTCGGCTGTTGCTTTTCCCGCAGCAATGTAATATACTATTCGCAGAGAGAACGATTAAATGATTGTTTAATTGTTTAATGATCGGGAATAAATACTTTGCGGGAAGCGCGGACATCTCTCCGCGTCCCGTAAGCAGATCAAATAATAAAGGAATGGTGTACGAAATGTCAGGTAAAGTTACAAAAGCAATTACAAAAGATATAAATAAAGAAGCGTGCGGAGTCGTTATAAACGGGATCGAACTGCCGCACGTCCACAACGAAGCGACTGTCGAACTTTTAAGAACGCGGCCGGAGGATGAGACGTTCTCGGACGTCTCCGGCTTGTTCGCGCTCATGAGCGACAGCACCAGGCTCAGGATCCTGTGGCTTCTTTGCCACACCGAAGAGTGCGTAGTCAATATCGCGGCGGCAACGGAAATGAGTTCCCCCGCGGTGTCGCACCATCTGAGACTGCTGCGTCAGGCTGGCCTGATCAAGTCACGCCGGGACGGCAAAGAAGTGTATTACACGCTCGCGGACAATGAAGAAGCGCAGCTCGCGCATTCGATCATCGACGCGGCGTTCGACATGCACTGCAAGACGAAATAACGCAGGGATCGATCCGGGGCCGATGAAAGTCTTGATCGCGGAGTTTGGGCGCAGGTCTGTGGTCTCAGCAGAAAGCCAAAACTCGAGGCCGTGATAAAGACAGCGCAGGATCATAAAACTCCGGATCACTGCCATGAAGTCATTACAAAACGAGAGGGATAAAAGAGGCACCAATATGGAAAATACAAGCTGGATAAGCAGATTAGATAAGGAAGAAAAAAAGGCACTCGCGAGAATGATCACGGCCGCTGTGATATTCACGGCCGGAGAGATCATCGGTCATTTCTTCAGCGGCAGCGGCAGCGGAGCCAACATCGATATCGCGTTCGCCGGGCACGAATGGCTCACAGTTTCGAACATCCTCTTTATTATCTCGTACATTACCGCGGGGTGGAGCACTCTCGCGGAGGCGGCGGAAAATATAATACACGGACGCATGTTCGACGAAACATTCCTGATGAGCGTTGCTACTATCGGCGCGCTGTGCCTTCGTCAGTTCGATGAAGCTGCCGGCGTGATGCTGTTTTATCTTGTCGGCGAACTCTTCGAAGAACTCGCGGAAGATCGTTCAAGGGAATCGATATCCGGGCTGATGGATATACGCCCCGACTACGCTGTTCTCCTTGAAGGCGGGATCGGCGGCACAGAGAAACGCGTCGATCCTTCCGAGGCAGCTGTTGGCGATCTTATTGTAGTAAGGCCCGGGGAAAAGGTGCCTCTCGACGGCGAGGTAGTTTCCGGCAGAGCGTCGCTCGACACTTCCGCGCTCACAGGTGAATCACTGCCTGCTGAGGTAGAGACCGGTACAAAGATCTTCAGCGGATGCATCGATATCGACGGCGTCGTGACCGTGAAAGTCAGCAAGCCTTACGGTGAATCAACTGTATCAAAGATACTTGATCTCGTGGAAAACGCCGGATCAAAAAAAGCTCACATCGAAAAATTCATCACTCGTTTCGCCAGGATATATACTCCTGTCGTAGTCGGGGCGGCGGCAATACTCGCTGTCGTGCCGCCGCTTCTCTTCGGGCAGCTATGGCACACGTGGGTGTACAGGGCGCTCCTGTTCCTGGTCATTTCGTGTCCTTGCGCCCTGGTGATCAGCGTGCCCCTGAGCTTTTTTGGAGGTCTGGGCGCTGCTTCTAAAGCCGGGGTCCTTGTCAAAGGATCTAACTATCTGGAAGCGCTGGCGGATGTCGATACCGTGATTTTCGATAAGACCGGAACGATAACTACGGGTTCTTTCAAGGTGACTGATGTGGTCGGCCCGGATGATCTTCTGGATCTGACGGCCCATGTTGAGCATTACTCGAATCACCCGATCTCGGCAGCGATCCGCGACGCGTACGAGGCTCTTGGCCACAGGATCGAGGCGTCGCGCGTGTCCGATGTCGAGGAGATCCCCGGCAAAGGAGTCAGGGCATCGGTAGACGGCAGGACTGTGTGGGCCGGGAACGCGAAGCTTATGAATGATCTTGGGCTGCATGATCTGAACAGTGATGACGCGGCGACTCTCGTGCATGTTGCAGTCAGGGAGCCGGTCGATGTGGATGCAGTAATGGCTGATGCCGGCGGCGTTCAGTATTATGGCAGTGTGTCGATTGAGGACGGGGTAAAGCCATGCAGCCCGGCGGCGATAGAGAGGCTTCGCGGAGCGGGCGTCCAAAGGACTGTCATGCTTACGGGAGACAGGAGTGTGATCGCCGATCGTGTGGCCGCGTCGGTAGGTATCGATGTGGTCAGGAGCGAACTTATGCCGGCTGATAAGGTGGATATCGCGGAGGAGATCATCGGCGCCGAGACCGGGAAGTCGAAGACGGCTTTTGTCGGCGACGGGATCAATGACGCGCCTGTGCTGGCGCGCGCGGATGTCGGGATCGCCATGGGAGCTCTTGGGAGCGAGGCGGCCGTGGAGGCCGCGGATGTGGTGATCATGGACGACAATCTTGTGAAGATAGGTCAGGTGATCGGTATCGCGCGCAGGACGCGGAGCATAGCGCGGCAGAACGTGGTCCTGGCTCTTGTGATCAAGGCCGCGATACTCGTGCTTGGTGCTCTTGGCATCGCGAATATGTGGGCAGCAGTCTTCGCTGATGTCGGTGTGACGATCATTGCGGTCATAAACGCGATGCGCGCGCTTCTGGTCGCGAAGCCGGAGTGACGCGGAAATCAAACACAATGCG
>CALDNM010000222.1 GCA_937915045.1 uncultured Clostridia bacterium | reverse complement strand
CTCCTATCGAAGCCGCCTCTTTCGCCATCGCTTCAGCGACCCTGTCAAGAGTCTCTATCTCCAGACCCTCTTCAAGTACGAAGCCGCATGTGAGATACTTCGGTTCCGCTCCCATCATCAGTAAGTCGTTGCACGTACCTACGACGCTGAGCTTTCCGATATTGCCGCCTTTGAATTCGATCGGCGTGACGACAAAAGTATCGGTGCTGTAAGCGATCTTCCCGCTCACATCGAGTACTGCCGCGTCCTCGAGCTCATCGAGCACATCGTTGGAAAAATACTTTCCGAATATGCTGCCCATCAGTTCATGTGATGTCTTGCCACCGGCCCCGTGAGCCATTGTTATCTTCATTTCGATCTCCTCCAAATATTCAAAAAAACTATCTGTTCCTGTACCATATACCGCAAGCGCCTTCAGCCGACACCATACATGGTCCATATGGATCCATCGGTGTACACGCTTTGCCAAACATCGGACATTCGTCCGGATTGATTTTTCCTATTATCACGCTGCCGCACGAACATCCCTCAGGAAGTTTCATATCCTTGACGAGACCCTTCGATCCGCCGTCATACTTCGCGTATTCTCCCGTGAGATAAAGTCCGGAATCAGGAATGGCCCCCAGGCCTCTCCACATCGCTTCTCCGCTTTCAAAGCACTTACGCAGGATATCCTGTGCCTTGACATTTCCTTCCCACCTCACGGCGTTTTTATAGAGGTTGACCACCTTGGCCTCGCCCCGCTCGATCTGTCTCACGAGCTCATAAATGACAGCCAGTATGTGCTCCGCCTCGAATCCGCAGACCACCATCGGCTTATGATAATTGTCGGCGATATACCTGTACTGCTCGCAGCCCGTGATCACGCTCACATGCCCCGGGCAGATGAATCCGTCTATGTCCGGCTGATTGTCGCATATCCATTTAAGCGCGGGCATTACTGTCTTCAATGCAGTAACGAGCCGGATGTTCGTAAGTCCCCTCTTCGACGCCTCGTCGATCATGAGGGCATACGACGGCGCTGTAGTTTCGAATCCCACCGCCGCTACAGCGTAAGTGATATCCGGATGCGCCTCCGCTTTTTCCACCGCTTCGAACGGGCTGTACATCAGAGTCACCTTGGCTCCGTCGCCCTTAAGATCTGAAAGGCTCCCGTGAGTCCCCGGGACTTTCATCATATCGCCGTAAGTAAGAAGCTCTGTATTTTCCGCCATCGCGTATTCCGCGCACTTGTCGATATACGCGGTCGGTGTGACACAGACAGGACATCCCGGTCCTGATATAAGCTTGATTTTCGGCGAAATAAGGCTCCTGATCCCATTCTTGAATATAGCGGCGGTATGTGTGCCGCAAACTTCCATAAGCTTGATCTGAGGGCCGTCATAGGCTTTCAGATAGTCGATGATTTCACGGATCTCCATGTTATGCCCTCTCCAGTTCGTCTATCTCATTGAACAGATCTATGAGCTCCTGTGCCTTATCTTCTGCCATGATCTCGATAGCGCATCCCGCGTGCACGAGTACATAGTCGCCAACTTTCGGCTCGATGAGCCCTGTATTGACGTTTACGACATTCCCGCTGAAATCAGCCTTTGCCATCTGTCCGTCTATCGATAATATTTTTCCCGGTAACGCTACGCACATTTTACTTTCCTTTCTTTTCCAGTGCGGCCATAGCCGCTATATATGTCTGCCCTAAGGCTATACCGCCATCATTTGGGCTGACCGATACATTGTAATACACTTTGAAGCCGTCGCCCCTTAGGAGCTCAAGCGTTTTTTCCATCAGTATCTTGTTTTGGAACGTGCCTCCGGTCAGGATGACCTGCTTCACTCCGCAGTCTTCCCATATCCTCACACACTGTGTCCTGATCATCTCCGCGACCTTCATATGGAAATCCAGAGCAAGATCCGCCGCGTCGGAATAGCCCGGTGATCTCATCGCTTCTGCCGCCGCGTCTTCGAGCAGCATCGCGCATTCTCCTTCGTACTCGTTATAACTGCAGATGCCGAGCATCGCTGAGACCGCGTCGAAAAGGCGGCCCATGCTCGAGCTTTTGATCGTATTGATATCGTGTTCCATCGCGGCGAGCGCTATGTCAGTATTCTCTTCCTCGAATATCTGATTGTCTCTAGCGTAATCTACGATATCACGTATATCGAGTGTCAGTTCTTCATCACCGACATTATCAAGATATCCGTTGTCTATCGCGTTCGCATAACTCACTGCCGACTTCCATCCTTCTTTCATGGACTCGTCGCCGCCTATCATTTTCACATATTTGAGATGCGCCGCTCTCTGCATCCTCGAGCCTTCACAGAGCAGGAATTCTCCTCCCCATATGCAGCCGTCTGTACCGTATCCTGTACCGTCGAAACTGACTCCGATGACCGGGCCTTCCACATTATGTTCGGCCATGACCGACGCTACATGCGCGTGATGATGCTGTACTTTCATCAGCGGTATATCATGCTCTTTCGCGTAATCTTCAGCAAATTTCGTTGTGAAATAGAGAGGATGCATATCGCATACGATCTGCTTTGGTTCTATCCTGAACAGATCCGCCATCCTGCTCACATTATGCTTATATATCTCCTGTGTCTCGACTGTATCCATATCGCCGAAATACTGACTCACATACGCGAACGGTCCCTTGCTCAGGCAGAATGAATTCTTGAGCTGGCTCCCTGCCGCGAATATTTCGCCTTCCGCGCCTTCTATATAAAGAGGCACCGGCGCGTAACCTTTCGATCTTCTGATCATCTGCGGCTGTCCGTCGATCACCCTTACTACAGAATCATCGACAGTGACACGTATCTTTCTTTCGTTATAGAAAGCCTCGTTTATGAGAGGCTGGTTTTTCATGAACTCAAACATTTCTTCTTCGGTGCGTATGATCGGCATCCCGGAGAAATTCGCGCTGGTCACTATCAGGGGTCCCCCGAAGTAATCGAGCATTATATACTGCGCGCCCATGCTCGGCAGGAACGCCCCGACAAATCTGCTTTTCGCGAGTTCGCTGTAATTCCTCGGCTGCATGTCCTGGAGTTCTTCTATCGATTTTCTTTCGAGCAGGAGTATCGGTCTCGCCGACGATGTGATCAGCCTTTCCTCTACGTCGTTCATGAAACAGTATTTTCTTATCTCTTCGACACTCCTGAACATGATCGCGAACGGTTTTTCCTCACGGTCCTTGATGATCCTGAGGTCGCTCACTTCCCCTTCATCGAAAGGATTCGCGACGAGATTATATCCGCCCATGCTCTTGAACGCTATGACTCTTCCTTCTTTGATGAGAGCCGCCGCTTTTTCAAGAGGCCCCTTAGTGGAATTTTCCGCTCCATTGAGTTTGAAATCCATCTGCGGACCGCAGTCATGGCACGATATCGTCTGCGCGTGAAATCTGCGATCGTCAAGCGATGTGTACTCCGCTTCACACTGATCGCACATAGGAAAATCTATCATCGATGTATTGTCTCTGTCGTACGGGATCTTGTCTATGATCGTATATCTCGGCCCGCATACCATGCAGCTTATGAACGGATGCATGTAGCGCCTGTTCTCTTTATCATACATTTCTCTGAGACAGTCCGGGCACACAGCAAGATCCGCCGGGATCATCGCTGCCTCCTGGCCGCCCTCTCCGCTTTTCCTTATAGTAAAGCCATCGAAATCCCTATAGTCGATTTTTTCTCTTTTTATATGCACTATCTCCGCGGGAGCCGGTTTGTTCGTCTTGAGTTCTTTTATAAATTCAGTAATGTGCTTTTCTGTATCGGTGACCTGTATCTCTACCAGTCCCCCAAGGTTGAGCACCTCACCCTTCATGCTGAAACGGTCCGCGACTTTAGCCACGAACGGCCGGAACCCTACGCCCTGTACGATCCCCCACAATGTGATTTTTTCAGTTATTTTCTTTGCCATTATCTTTTTTCTCTAGAGCTCCTTCGCGCGTTTCTCGAACCAGGAAACGACTTCATCGAATCCTTCGCCCGTCGTTCCCGATACCTTGAACACAGGTACATCCGGATTGAGCTGGCGCACACCTCTCATGTAAAACTCCTCGTCAAAATCGAGGTAAGGCATGAGATCCACTTTATTTAATATGATGACGTCGGCTTTCTCGAACGCCAGAGGGTATTTGTATGGTTTATCGCTTCCTTCTGTCACGGTCGATACGAGCATCATGACGTGCTCACCGATCGTGAACTCCGCCGGGCATACAAGGTTCCCGATATTCTCGATGAAGAGTATCCCCTTCTCGTCGAACTCCATCTGCCCCACTGTATGTTCTATCATCGGAGCGTCCAGATGGCACGATCCGTATGTATTTATCTGCAGTGTCTGCACGCCAAGATCCTGAAGCGTCTTCGTATCGAAATCCGCCTCTATATCTCCCTCTATGACGTACGGCTTCACACCTTCTATACGGCTGAATATATTTTTGAGCGTTGTGGTCTTGCCCACTCCGGGCGCTCCCATCTCGTTCACGACGAGCACGCCTTTGCTGCTCATATGGTCCCTGACTTTCGCCGCTATATCATCGTTCTCGTCAAGGATGCCTTCCATAACATCTATCTTTTTAACATCATGCATTCGCTGATTTCCTTCCTTTCAAAATATATTCTTGGGCCGTGGCCCGCCACGCGCTGAAGCGCTGCGGGACCTGACCGACGTCCTGCATAGGCTCTGCTTGCGCTGCGCTTAACGATTGCCTTGTTAGGACTGTCACTCGATTTCGATAGTTTCGATGTAAAACTCCTTGCCAATATCCGTCGGCTCCCCATCGGTGCCGCATTTTGGACACGCGAACGAGAACAATTCACGTTCGAAAAGTTCTCCGCAGGCGGGACATTTTAGTTTCGGCTTTACACGTTTTATATCTATCTCCGCGCCCTCACAGAGCGTCCCTTCCGAGATGACATCGAAATACATGTGTATCGATTCAGGAACGAATCCCGAGTAATCGCCACACACAAGATTTATCTTTTTCACAGCGCTGCCGCCGTTTTCCCGACAGTGCTTTTCAGCCAGTTTTATAAGCTGTTCTGTTATAGGTAATTCGTGCATATCAGTAGTCTCCTAAAGGATTATTTTAACACAAATACGGCTGTATGTACACGCAAAAGGCCCCGGATCGATACCGGGGCCCCATGCCTTTTTTTGAGGAATACCTATAAAATCATGATATCTATCAGATCTTTATTTGTTAGTCCGGCGAAATATTCGCCTACGTCTATATTTTCGATCCTTTCTTCAAGCATCGGCCTTATAAGCAAGCAGCCTTTCAGCCGCTCAGCAAGAGCGCGATGATCCTTCAGTCCAAAAAAATCTCCTGAAAAAGCTATATCTGATATACGTCCCTTTTGAATATCCATTCCAACAGAGACTTTGCCGCACTTTGGCACACGTCTTTCTCTGATCACTTCGAAATCCGGTGAACTGCCGTAATTCCATTCCCATGTATCATAACGCTCTTTTTTTATTTCTTTTATTTCATCAAGATCGTTCTCGCTGAACTCATAAGCTTCCGCCTCTCTGCCCCCGAACACGCTCTTCACTAGTTCATCTTTGAATTCGTCCAGAGTAATGTCTTTCGGCAGATAGTTCCTTATATTCGTTACTCTGCTGTACACAGAGTCGACCTTCGCCGCTGACTTATATTTGTCTTTAGTCACCAGCGCGTCTCCCAGTTTTGAGAGATCTGACGCGAACAGCAGTGTTCCGTGATGCATCACACGGCCGTCCTTTATATACTGCGAGTTCCCGGAAACTTTCTTTCCGTCGATCGTGATATCATTTCTGCCGACCGCTCTTGCATCAGCTCCGAGCCGTCTGATCGCCGCCGCCATCGCTTCGCAGTATTTCCCGAGATCCAGAGAAGAAGCGTCACCTGCATCTGTAATAAATGTGAAATTCACATTTCCAAGATCATGATAAACGGCTCCTCCCCCAGAGAGACGTCTTACTACTTTTATCCCATGTTCATCGACATATCGGTTATTTATCTCCGCCCAGGTGTTCTGATTTTTTCCTATCACTATCGTGTTATCGTTCTGCCACAGCATGAAATATTCATTATCTTTAGGAAGTCTATCGAATACATACTGCTCCAGAGCAAGATTGAACGCCGGGTCCGTCCACGGTGATGAGATATATATCATTGCAGACGCCTCCTTCTCGTGGTTTGCTTTTAATTCGGCATGTGCAGCGCGCGTCCCTGAGCTGCCATCGCGGCTTCATGCACCGCTTCGTTCACAGTCGGATGCCCATGTATCGTGCCGATTATTTCACCTTCTGTCATCTCCATACCAAGAGCGACAGCCATTTCTTCGATTATCTCAGTCGCGTTCGGCCCGAGTATGTGCGCGCCTATCAGCTGTCCGTATTCTTTGCCGAACATCAGCTTTATCGCTCCTACTCCATTATTCATGATGAGGCTCTTGCCATTGGCGGCCAGCGGGAATACTCCTGTCGTGTATTCGATCCCCTGTTCCTTAGCCTGTTCTTCAGTAAGACCAACGCCGGCGAATTCCGGTGACGTATATACGCATGAAACATTCGTGTCTCCGTCATACAGTGAATTCCTGCCCATAGCGTTCTCGGCGGCAACTGTGCCCTGTGTCATAGCCACGTGAGCCAGCATGACCTTGCCAAGGCAGTCGCCTATAGCGTAGATCCCCGGCACACTCGTCTCCATTTTGTCATTCACAGTTATCCTGCCTCTGTCATTTTCTATCCCTGCTTTATCAAGATCGAGATAAGCTGTATCAGTCCTTCTGCCTACTGCTACCAGCACCTTCTCCGCGTCATACGATACATCTTTGCCGTTTTCCTGTACGTTTACTTTTGCGCCCGCAGGACTGTCTTCAACAGACATGACTTTTGCTTCTGTCTTTATGACCATTCCGCTTTCTTCAAGTATCGACCTGAGCTGCGCTGTGAGTTCTCCGTCCATCATTGGAAGAAGCTTTGGCAGAGCTTCTATTATTGTAACTTCTGTGCCAAACGCGTTGAACGCGGATCCAAGTTCTATACCTATGACTCCGCCGCCTATAATGAGCAGACTCTTTGGCACTTTTTTAAGAGAAAGAGCACCTGTAGAATCGATGCAGTTCTTGTTTTCCTTCACACCGGGGATAGGAGGTATCGCCGGGATCGATCCTGCCGCGATAATGACCTTATCGCCCTTTATGTCCTTTTTGCTGCCGTCCGCGCAGGCAACTTCCACATCCGATGGCGAAAGAGCTTTGCCCATGCCATTTACGACTTTTACGCCGTTCGTTTTCAGCAGTCCCTTTACGCCTCCGACGAGCCTGTCAACGATCTCGCCTTTTTTAGCCATTACTTTATCCCATTCGAGCTTTTCTACTTTCATGTCCACGCCATACGCCGCCGCAGCCTTTGCCGCGTCTTCGAACGATGAAGCGTGAAGCAGAGCTTTTGTAGGGATGCAGCCGACATTCAGGCAAGTGCCGCCGATATGTTCTTTCTCGATAAGTGTCACTTCACCGCCAAGCTGCGCCGCTCTTATAGCCGCGACATATCCGCCCGGTCCTCCGCCGATCACGGTGACGCGTTTACCACCGGCCGCAGATGCTTCTTCTGCCACGGCAGCAGGAGCCGATCCTTCCGCCGGCGCGTCTCCGCCGCTCTCCGCTTTCGCGAGAACTCCGCTTATATCTTCACCCGGCTCTCCCATTACTGCGATAGTCTGAAGTACCGGAGCGCTTCCGCCTTCGGGCAGTAATATTTTCAGGATCGTGCCGCTCTCCGGCGCCTGGATAGTATTTGTGAGTTTTTCATTTTCGACATCATATATGTCGTCGCCCTGAGCGACTTTATCGCCTTCGCTGACATGCCACTTCACGATCTTTCCCGTTTTCATGGTCAGTCCCAGTTTAGGCATGAGTAATTCTTTTGCCATTGTCCTGCCTCCTTATTCAAGCAGCATCGCAGGTGTCTCCATCCTGCTCTTAAGATATTGAAGGAATTCCGCGGCTTTTGAGCCGTCCACAGCCCTGTGGTCCGCCGTCAGCGACAGTGCCATCAGAGGTTTCACTACGATCTCTCCATCGACCACTACCGGTGTTTCTGTAATGGTATTTACGCCGAGTATCGCTACTTCCGGCTGGTTGATTATTGGTGTGAATGAATCTATGCCGAACATCCCCAGATTCGTGATCGTAAAAGTGCCGCCGTGCAGATGATCGGGATCCAGTTTGTTCGATCTCGCGTCTCCGGCCATTGTCTTTACCTCAGCAGCTACTTCATGCAGAGTTTTTTTATCCGCGTCATTTACGACAGGTACCAGAAGTCCATCAGGCAGTGCTACTGCTACTCCCATATTAACGTAATTATGATAGATGATCTCTTCGCCTTCGATACTGCAGTTCAGCAGAGGGAACGCGTGAAGAGCTTCAGCCACGAGTTTCACAAGAAGATCTGTATATGATACTTTCTTTCCCGCTTTTTTGAAAGCGTCTTTTCCGGCTTTCATCTGCGTCATATCCACAGTCGTGTTGTATGTCACTGTAGGAGATATGTCCTGGCTCGCTCTCATTCTCTGAGCTATGACTTTACGCATCCCCGACATTGGTTCTCTCGTCTCACGCTCTGCCGGAGCGCTCTCCGCCGAGATATTTCCGGCCGCGAACGCCGCGACCTCTGCCGCGGTGATACGCCCTTTCGCCTGTATAGCAGAAAGATCGATCCCTTTATCTGCAGCCATCTTCGCCGCGAGAGGTGTAGTTTTCAGAGCTGTCGCTTCCGCGGCTGCCGCGTCAGGCGTCTTGAAATTCTCTACGTCTTCTCTCGTTATTCTTCCGTTCGGTCCGGTACCTTTCACGTCAGCCAGGCCTATGCCCTTTTCTTTCGCGAGTTTCTTTGCCGCCGGAGCCGCTACGATCCTCTTCCCTGATGACTGTGCCGGTGCCGGAGCTTTTTCAGCGGATCCAGAGGCATCAGCCTCTTCCGCCGATACATCTCCGCCGCTCTTCGCTTTCGCGAGGATCCCGCTGATGTCTTCACCCGGTTCGCCCATGACCGCAATAGTCTCGAGCACAGGCGCGCTTCCGCCCTCAGTCAGGATTATTTTCAGGATCGTTCCGCTTTCAGGTGCCTGGATAGTGTTTGTAAGTTTCTCGTTCTCAACATCAAATATATCATCGCCCTGCGCGACTTTATCGCCTTCTTTAACATGCCATTTGACGATCTTGCCTGTTTTCATCGTCAGGCCAAGTTTCGGCATTACCAGTTCCTTCGCCATCTTTGTTCCTCCTTATCGATGCTCATTTATCTTTTGTCCTGAAGAAGCCGAGCCTCTGCGCTTCTTCTATAGTTTCGCGAACAAGGACTCTGTACGGCCCTTCTTTCGTGATCTTGAATTCTATCTTTTCTCCGGGCCTGACTTTCACTTCTCGTTCTCCGTCCAGCGCGATCATGCATTTTTCATCGAAAGTCAATTCCAGAGGTTCATTCAATTTCATGATCACAGGATCACCGAGTGTCATTTTTTCGAGGGTCCCCGCGGCTATAGCGGCCATGACACTTGTCCCGTTTTCCGACGGTATGACACAGACTCCGATATCATCCGTATCTTTTATTATTGTCATCGCGCCCGGTATCGCTGAAAATCCTATCGACGCGGGATGGCATCTTGAAGCTACGATCGCTCGTATCTTTTTCGCTTCCCATATCGCTCTTGCGCCAATATAGTCATCTGCTGATACTGTAGCGTCGATGAGCGCTATATCTTTCATCACTCCGTTCACATATATTTCTATTCTTTTATCCTTGATGCAGCATTTAGAAACGTCATCCATATGAGTCAGTGCCGTTGCCGCCATCCCGACTACCGTACCTTCCACGAGACGTGGATATACATTATTCGTTCCTGTAGAAACAGAAAGAAGAGGCGTCTTTCTTTTCAGCCCCTTTGCCGCGGCGCGGCTGGTACCGTCGCCTCCAAGTACGATGATGCATCCCACTTCAAGCTGCTCCATGATCTCCGCCGCGTAGACGGTATCGTACATCGATCCGGACATCGGCATCTGCAGCACTTCCAGATTCGAAACATCTTCTCCGCTGATCTTAAGATCGTCTATGACCGTGAACCCGATCATAAAAGAATCCGGCATGAAATATATCTTCTCATTACTCAGGGCTATGACAGCCTTTACTATACGTTCGACTATATTCACTTTTTCGTAATTGTCTATCGTCGTAGCACTCGATACAAGTCTTCTGATGTCTTTTCCGGATGCCGGATTTGCTATTATCCCTATAGCCATAAACGTCTCCTTCCTGAGTTTTAGGAAAGGCGCCTCCGCCGAAGCGGAGACGCCGCTGTCCCTTTTATTTATATGCTATAGCATCAGCCCTGTGCTTTCACGGCTTTTACGATATCCGCCGCGTTTGGCAGATACTGCGATTCCAGTGCCGGTGAGAACGGTACCGGTGTATTCAGCGCGCCGATCCTCTTTACAGGAGCGTCCAGCGCGTCGAAGAAATTCTCGGCGATCTGAGCTGAGATCTCTCCCATGTAACCGCCACGTCTTACTTCTTCACTTACTACGATAGCTTTATGAGTTTTATCTATCGAATTTGCTACCATGTCCATATCGAACGGATAAAGAGTACGCGGATCGATTATCTCAGCCTCGATACCTTCTTTTTCCAGTTCTGCAGCTGCCGCGAGTGCTTCGTGTACCATCTTGCCAACTGCAACTATAGTAACATCTTTGCCCGGTCTTACGATGTTGCCCTTCCCAAGAGGGATAGGTCCCATATCCATATCGACCTCGCTCTCCATAGCGAGCATAGCTTTATGCTCTTCATATACTACAGGGTTCTCATCATCGATCGATGAAAGCATAAGTCCCAGAGCATCCTGAGCGTTCGACGGGAATACCATCTTCAGGCCAGGTACATGTGTTACCCAGGCTTCAAGTGACTGTGAATGCTGAGCAGCAGCGTTCACGCCTGCTCCGCCTGCAGTCCTGATGACCATAGGGAAGTGCAGCTTTCCGCCTGTCATGAATCTCAACTTAGCGGCGTTGTTGCACATCTGGTCCATAGCTACTGTCAGGAAGTCCATCATCATTATCTCTGCTATAGGTCTGAGACCTGTTGATGAAGCTCCTACCGCGCATCCAATGATAGCGCTTTCGGAAATAGGTGTATCTCTGACACGGTCCGGTCCGAATTCTTCGAACATCCCGGCGGAAACACCGAAGCATCCGCCAAAGCGACCGACATCTTCACCGAATAATACGACATTAGGGTCTTCACGCATCCTTATGCTCATACCCTCTTTTATACCTTCGCTGTAGGTCATTGTCTTTTTCATCGATCCCTTACCTCCTCTACTATATCATCATAAACGTCTTCAACGCCTGTCTCAGGAGCCGGATACGGACTGTCTTCCGCGAACTTGATCGCTTCTTTGAGTTCATCCTGTGCCGCCTTGTCGACCGCGTCCACTTCAGCCTGTGTAAAGTCAGCTTCTTCGAGCATGTATTTTACCATTCTCTTTACTGGGTCTTTCTTGAGCCATGCTTCCTGCTCTTCTTTAGGTTTGTAAATAGCCGGATCACCTTCAAAGTGACCATGCTGTCTGTAAGTCTTGCATTCAACAAGTGTCGGGCCCTTGCCTTCTCTTGCTCTCTTGATAGCTTCAGCTGCCGCTTCAGATACCGCGAATACATCGTTTCCGTCTACTACTACTCCCGGTATACCATATGCAGGAGCTCTGTCCGCGACATCCTTGACCTTCTGATGCTTCGACTGCGGAAGTGAGATCCCGTAGCCATTGTTTTCGCATACGAATACGATCGGAAGATTCCAGATAGAAGCCAAGTTCAGCGACTCATGGAATGTTGCCTGGTTTGTGGAGCCATCTCCGAAGAAGCATACACATACCTGATCCGTTTTATGAAGGAGGATAGTCAGGCCTACACCTGTGGAAATACTCTGACCGGCACCTACGATACCATTTGCTCCGATGATACCTCTGCTGCCATCAGCGATATGCATCGAACCGCCTTTGCCTCTGCAATATCCTGTAGCTTTACCAAACAGCTCAGCCATCATGAATTTTGTGTCTCCGCCTTTTGCTATGATGTGGCCGTGGCCTCTGTGTGTACTCGTGATGTAGTCGTCTCCTTTAAGATTGGCACATACACCTGTCGCGATAGCTTCCTCACCTAAGTACAAATGTACAAATCCCGGGATCTTGCCTTCCGCAAAAAGATTGCTTGCGCATGTCTCAAATTCTCGGATCCGTCTCATGGTCGTATAAAGATCTCTGATCGTTTCCTTTTTTCCCGCCATTGTTTTCGCCGTCCTTTCTAAAATATGTTTTACTTGTCAAACCAGAACTTCAATAAACGCGATCGCTGCTTCCACCGACGCGTCGCTGTCCCCGAACTTCGGAAAATACATGCCTGAAACAGTCATCCCGCCTTTGACCGCACTGACTGTGATCTTGCCGACCGGGAGACACGCCGCTATACGTTCCGCGTCTATCTCCTCCGGTCTTGATACAGCTACAGTTACCCGGATCCTGACGTCGTTATCCAGATCGTCAAGACCCAGGACCTCCTGCAGACCGCAGAGGCAGCTTTTCGAGACGGCATCTTTGACCGCTTTTGCTGCTGCTTCTGTCACATCCTGTCCGTGCAAGTCGAGACCAAGCCCAAATTCTAGCACATATCGTTTCTCCATCGTGACCTCCTTTTCTCTTTGATTCAGTAACATTTGGAAGATTCATGGTCCTTTGTTAGATAAGCTTTGTTAAATTCATCGATTTATTTATTGAATCAAGTCTTGCTTAATCTTTAAGTATAGTGTATCATCATAAGTACAATAGTCAAGAGAAAATTCTGAATTTTCTCTCTTGTTATTAAAAACTATATCCAACACGACATAACTGGAGGTGTTACTATGAATCTTGAAGCAGCTTTTATCTTTTTAGGTCCCGATCTTGACAGTGAAAAAGCTCAGGCAGTCATAAGCAACGGCGGTATCGATCTCAACGTACGCGGCTGCAAAGATTATGCGGAGGCAGAAAAAATCGCGAAGGAACTCGTCGCGAAAGGTGTACAGGCTATCGAGCTGTGCGGCGGCTTCGGCAACGAAGGCGTCGCGAGAGTGCAGAAAGCAGCCGGGGCAAACGTCGCGGTCGGCGCTGTAAGATTCCCTTATCATCCAGGACTGGGATTCAAATCAGGAGACGAAATGTTCTAAAGTTTTTTGTGTTGACATAATATTGACAAGCCTTCATCATAAGACTAAAATATCATTAATGAATAAATTATTATCATTGCAGGGGGGGTGAAGCAGGTATCATGGATCTTCAGAACATACTGTTAGGCAAAAAGCTGAAAAACTTCAGAGACGAAGCCGGCTTATCGCTCACGCAGGTATCAGACGCCTGCGGGCTCAGCGGAGCTTTTATCAGCATGGTCGAAAACGGAAAAAGCGGCGTGAGTTTCAAAAGCCTGCACACTCTTCTTTCTCTCTACGGGAAAAACCTGAATGATCTTGGAAGCGTAAGCTTAAGCGACAGGATAGTCAGTCTGCAGCACGCGCCTACCATAGCTACCGACAATCATACGATCCTTCAGGCCCTCTGCAGCACAAAAGAAGACCCGTATATCGGCGGATTCAGGCTCTTAATAGAACCTGACGGAGAAAATAAATCCGATCAGCATAAAGGGATGGAATATACATTTGTGCTTGAAGGCGATGTCGACCTCATACTTGAAGACGACGATGGGAATGAAGATATCAGGCCGCTGAGCGCGGGCGATACCACGATATTCAGATCGACTCTCAAGCATCGCTGGCACAACACCGGAGATATCGTCGCGTCTGTCTTTATTATGGAAATAGGAAATAAGGAAGGCTGAAAAACTCAGCCTTCCTGTTTTTTATACATATACGATCTATTGTTTCAGTCAAACACAGGATTTCCAGAGCCCGTGCAGATTGCAGTAAGCAAATGCGGCTATCGGTTCATCATTTTCCGTGATCGCGAATACAGCCTGCGGCTCTGATGAAGGATCAAGCATCGCAAATTGCCTGCCCATTTTCGTCTGCAAACATATCCACTGGATATAATGATCTTTTTTCATCGGATGAACAGCGCTCCCGACGCATACTTTCAAAGTATTCCCCTGCGCCGATATCACAGGCACATGTTTTTCCTGCGCGGCGTCTGTAGTATTAGGCACGAGTTCGCCCATTTTCTCTCCGCAGCACATGATAGATACTCCGCTCGTATTCAGGAAATCAATAATATTTCCGCATTTAGCGCAACGGTAAAATTTTAGCCCTTCCATTTCCTGTACTCCTTCCTGTCATTGAATATTTTGGTCTTTTATAAATGGTCCATGCTTGTCAGTATCTTCTGACAGTTTATTCTATCACAAATTGTACTTTATGTACAATCAATATTTTGTCACATAAAAACCGGCAGACCTGAATGGCCTGCCGGTAAAACTTCTGTTTTGTTTTGAACTACGATCTGCGCTTATTTGCTTGCGAGTTCCTCATAGTTCTGATATCTCTTCATAGCTTCAGCCTCTGTCTTAACGAAGAGTTCTTCAGCCAGATCAGGGAATTCCTTGACGAGTGAGTTGTATCTTACCTGACCCATGAGGAAGTCTCTGAAGAGTCCTTCTTCAGGCTTCTTGCAGTCGAGTGAGAATACAGCACCCTCAGGATTGTACCTGTAGAGCTGCCAGTAACCGCACTTAACAGCATCCGCTTCGTTCTCCTGAGTCTTGCCCATGCCCTTCTTGATACCGTGGTTGATGCATGGAGCGTAGCACATGATCAGCGATGGTCCGTGATATGCTTCTGCTTCCTTGACAGCCTTCATGAACTGGTTCTTATCCGAGCCCATAGCTACCTGAGCAACATATACATATCCATAGCTCATAGCCATCATGCCGAGGTCCTTCTTCTTAGTTCTCTTGCCGGCAGCAGCGAACTGTGCGACTGCGCCTGTAGGAGTAGCCTTTGAAGACTGACCGCCTGTGTTTGAATATACTTCTGTATCGAATACGAGAACATTGATGTCTTCGCCTGAAGCGAGTACATGATCGAGCCCGCCATAACCGATATCATATGACCAGCCGTCTCCGCCGAGGCACCACATTGACTTCTTGTCGAGCATATCTTCCTTATCGAGGACTGCCTTTCCAAGTGTCTTTGCTTTGCCTGTGAGATCAGCCGACTTGATAGCGTCTACGAGAGCTTCCGCTCTGTCTCTAGTTCCTTCGCCATCGCTGAATCCATCGACCCATGCCTTGCATGCATCCTTGATCTTTGATGAGTTTGTCTCTGCGCAGAGAGCCTGGACCTTATCTTTAGCAAGGTCTCTAGCCTGTCTTACGCCTGTAGCCATACCGAGTCCATACTCCGCGTTATCCTCAAACAGCGAGTTAGCCCATGACGGACCTCTGCCATTCTTGTCCTTGCAGTAAGGCATCGATGGTGCTGAAGCGCCCCAGATGGATGAGCATCCTGTAGCGTTCGCGATCATCATTCTGTCTCCGAAGAGTTGTGTAACTACCTTGATATATGGTGTCTCGCCGCAGCCTGAGCATGCGCCTGAGAACTCGAAGTAAGGCATAGCGAACTGGCTTCCCTTTACAGTACCCTTGTCGAACGATTCGTCCTTCTGAGATACTGTCATAGCATATGTCCAGTTTTCAGCTTCAGCTTCTTCATCAGCCAGCGGCTTCATTGTGAGAGCCTGTACCGGGCAGATGTCCGCGCAGTTTCCGCAGCCGAGGCAGTCCATAACGTCTACCTGCATCCTGTACTGGAGTCCCGCGAGATCCTTGCCTTTTGCTTCCTTTGTCTTGAAGCCTGCCGGAGCAGCCTTTGCTTCCGCGTCATTGAGCAGAACAGGTCTGATCGCCGAATGCGGGCATACGAACGAGCACTGGTTGCACTCGATGCACTTGTCTATATCCCATGAAGGTACGTTGACAGCAACGCCTCTCTTCTCATAAGCAGCTGTTCCCGATGGGAATTCTCCGTCTTCTCTTCCGACGAATGTGCTTACAGGGAGATTGTCTCCTTCCTGTCTGTTGACAGGTATAACAACGTCTTTGACGAACTGAGGGATGTCAGCCTTCTTAGCAGCCTTGTCCTTAGCGTCAGCCCAGTCCTTAGGAACGTCTACCTTGTGCAGGCTGTCGCAGCCTCTGTCAACAGCAGCGCAGTTCATGTTTACGATCTTGTCGCCCTTGAGTCCGTATGTCTTCTTGATTGAATCCTTCAGGAGCTTGAGAGCTTTATCGAGCGGCATAACATCAGCAAGTTTGAAGAACGCCGACTGCATGACCATGTTGATCCTGTTGCCAAGTCCGATCTCCTGACCGATCGCTGTACCGTCTATCGTGTAGAACTTGATCTTGTTCTTCGCGATGTACTGTTTGAGTGCTGCAGGGAGGTTGTCATTGAGCTCTTCATCTGACCATGTGCAGTTGAGGAGGAATGTGCCGCCCTTTTTCAGACCCTTGATGACATCATACTGATGTACATATGCCTGATTGTGGCAAGCGATGTAATCAGCCTCTGTGAGGAGGTATGTCGACTGGATCTTGTTCTTTCCGAATCTCAGATGTGACATCGTGACTCCGCCTGATTTCTTGGAGTCATAGTTGAAGTAACCCTGAGCGTAAAGGTCTGTGTTGTCGCCTATGATCTTGATAGCCTGTTTGTTGGCTCCTACTGTACCATCTGAACCAAGTCCCCAGAACTTGCATCTTACTGTGCCTTCCGGCTCTGTTGTAAGATCCATCGTCTTGAGTGATGTTCCATAAACGTCATCTTCGATGCCGATCGTGAAATGATTCTTTGGCTTCGCTGCCTTGAGGTTATGATATACAGCAGCGATCTGACCAGGTGTCGTATCCTTTGAGCCAAGTCCGTATCTGCCGCCTACGATGACAGGTGATACTTTCTCGTCATAGTACATTGTCTTTACATCAAGATAAAGAGGATCACCGATAGCTCCAGGCTCCATTGTCCTGTCGAGTACCGCGATCTTCTCTACTGTCTTAGGCATGACCTTCTTGAGATATTCAGGGGCCCAAGGTCTGTAAAGTCTGACTTTGATAAGACCGAGTTTGTTGCCGGCCTTTTTGTTGAGTACGTTGATAGTTTCTTCGATGCACTCGCATACTGAACCCATAGCAATGATGACTCTGTCAGCGTCTTTCGCTCCGACATAGTCAAACAGGTGATATTTTCTGCCAGTGAGGTCTGAGATCTCTTTCATGTATTCATCTACTGTCTCAGGAAGCTCGTCATAGAACTTCTTGTTAGCCATTCTTGCCTGGAAGAAGATATCAGGGTTCTGCGCTGTACCTCTGATCTTAGGATGATCAGGGTTGAGAGCGTTTGCTTTGAATTCCTTGAGTGCTTTCTTGTCAACGAGTTTTGTGACATCCTTAGGATCGATGACTTCGATCTTCTGGATCTCATGAGATGTTCTGAATCCGTCGAAGAAATGCAGGAAAGGAACTCTTCCCTTGATAGCTGATAAATGTGCTACGTTCGCGAGATCCATAACTTCCTGTACGGAACTCGAGCAGAGCAGAGCAAATCCTGTCTGTCTTGTAGCCATGACATCGGAGTGATCTCCGAAAATGCAGAGCGCGTGTGTAGCAAGTGTTCTTGCTGTAACGTGGAATACTCCCGGAAGGAGCTCGCCCGCGATCTTGTACATATTCGGGATCATCAGGAGAAGTCCCTGTGAAGCTGTGTATGTAGTAGTGAGTTCGCCTGAAGCGAGTGAACCGTGGACAGCTCCGGAAGCTCCGCCTTCCGACTCCATTTCCACGACTTTGACTTTCTGGCCAAACATGTTTGTTTCGCCATGTGCCTGCATGTCATCAACGACTTCTGCCATTGGCGACGATGGAGTGATTGGGTAGATAGCAGCTACTTCTGTAAACGCGTATGACGCGTATCCGGCAGCAGTATTGCCATCCATTGTTTTCATGATTTTTTTTGCCATTGTATCCTCCAAAAAAAATTGTGCCCACAGGAGGAAGTCCTGCTTCGCACTTCCCATAATAGTAATACTTTTATCATTAACCGGCGTTGCCGATATTATGAACTATTTTTTTGTATACAGTATCCAATGCAATTTGATTATATGAGTCCCGCGAGCTATTGTCAATAACCCGCGCGTTAATATTATAGCACACTTTCAAATTTTATTGAACCATCTAAAATCGATTTGAGTCTAAAAAAGAGGCCGCCCTGAATGGGCAGCCTCCCTTTTTAAAAGCACTATTATTTTATTTCCAAGCACTTCTTCGGGCACTTCTCAGTGCAGAGTCCGCACTTGACGCACTTATCTTCGTCAAGCTTCCACGATTTCTCGTCTCTGTTGACTTCGATTGCTTCCTGCGGGCAATTCTTTGCGCAAATTCCGCAGTAAATGCATTCGTCCTGATTGTTCTGAAGTTTGCCGTCGGCAGCTCCGCCGCCAGCAGCTTTTTCCTTCTGAGGTATCTCGAATGTGTCGATGACTTTCGTCACTGAAGGCGCTGTATATGTCTGCGCCATAGTAAGACACTTCTTCGGGCAATTGTCCGTGCAGCAGCCGCACTGTATACACTTCATCCTCTGGATGACCCATGTATGCGCGTCTCTGTCAACGGTGATCGCGTTCGTCGGGCATTTCCTCATGCACATCCCGCAAAGGATGCAGTCAGGCTCGTTTATGTCGATATGACCTCTTGTTCTTTCCTGCCACTCTCTCGGTACTACCGGATACATGAGAGTAGCCGGCTTCTTGAACAGGCTGCCCATTACGACTTTGCCGATCTTAAATACTGACACTGCTCTCACCTACCTTTCTGTACAACTGATGCAAGGGTCAATAGTAAGAATGTTCATTGGGACATCCGCAAGGTCGCATCCCTGCAGAGTCTTGACCATTGCAGGAATATTCATGTTGGTCGGTGTCCTGACACGCATTCTTTCCATGTACTTTGTCGGCTCATCGAATCCCTTCGCGTAGTAGAACGCTTCGCCTCTCGGCTGTTCCATTCTCAGCGCGAATTCACCGTGGAAGTTGCCCTTTACAGGGACTGCTATCTCACTGTCAGGGATCTTTTCGATAGCTCTCTGGATAAGATCGATCGAAGCGTAGATCTCATCGATCCTTACCTTACATCTAGCCCAGCAGTCTCCCGCTGTCTCGATGCACGGCTCAAAACCGAGGTCATCATAAACGCCGTTGCCGGTCAGTCTGATATCCTGAACGATGCCGGATGCTCTAGCCATAGGACCTACTGTACAAAGATCAGTAGCATCCTCCTTGCTGAGATATCCTACACCGCAGAGCCTGTTCTTGACAGATGTATCTTCAATAAATACGTCTGTGAGTTCTGCAGTCTCTTTTCTTATTTCGTCGAGTTTCTCAGAAATTCCCTTGAGTGTAGCGTTGTCGATGTCTTTTCTGACACCGCCGACTTTGCAGACTGAGAAGATTACTCTTCCGCCTGTAGTCTCCTCGAATATATCGAGGACAGCTTCTCTTACTCTCCAAGTGTGATTGAACAGACTTTCGAATCCAAAGCCGTCGGCCAGGAGTCCGAGCCACAGCAGATGACTGTGTACCCTTGAAAGTTCATGCCAGATCGTTCTGAGATAATCTGCTCTTGCAGGCACTTCGATATCCATAGCGCCTTCGATCGCGGATACACATCCCCAGCCATGGCCGAAGCTGCAAATTCCGCAGATCCTTTCTATTACATATACCATTTCGGTATATTCCTTTTTTTCCACGAGTTTCTCCAAACCTCTATGGATAAATCCGATAGATGGAATGGCCTCGACCACCTTTTCGTCTTCGATGACCAGGTCCAGATGGACCGGCTCAGGAAGCACAGGGTGCTGTGGTCCGAAAGGAATAATAGTTCTCTTACTCATTTCTACCTTCCTTTCCTTACTTTATTGCCCATGGAGTAGGCTCGCTCGTTGTGAAGAAATTGCCGCCGTAATCAAGCGCGTTATGAAGGAACTTGATACCGAACAGATCGTGTACCTCATTCTCATAAATGAATGCCGGCCAGTAATCTCCCGTAATGCTTTCTACTTCCTGATCAGGCTGGATATCCATCCTGAGAAGCAGCATCACGTGATCCAGATCGAACGCGTACAATAACTGATAATGGTCTTTTTTAGTTATTCCGCAAAGCTGAACGAATCTGTATCCGTCTGCCTTGAGTTCTTTTACTCTTTCCAGAAGCTTGTCCGCAGTAATGGGCTCAAAGTTCTGGATCTTATATTTTTTCTCGCTCATTATTCTGCCTCCTTTTCAGCTTCTGCTGTCTCTGTACCTGCAGGAGCGCCTACAGCAGCTTCAGGAGCTGCTTCGTCTGTCCCTTCAGGATCGAGACCTTTTTCCATTCTTTCTCTCTTTCCGGCGAGTACTCCGAGTCCTGCTACAACACCATCGATGATAGCTTCAGGTCTTGCCGCACAGCCAGGGATATAGCAGTCTACCGGGATAACTTTATCGATACCGCCGAGAACGTTATAACATTCTTCCCAGATACCGCCGGAGCAAGCGCAGATACCTATGGCAACTACTACTTTCGGCTCAGGCATCTGATCATAGATCTGCTTGATGACGGCCTTATTTCTTTCATTGACCGCGCCGGTTATCATAAACACGTCAGCGTGTTTAGGGTTTCCGGTATTTATAATACCGAATCTTTCAACGTCGTACATAGGTGTAAGGCATGCCAATACTTCTATGTCGCAGCCGTTGCAGCTGGATCCGTCATAATGAATGATCCATGGTGATTTTGCTACATATGACATTATTACACCTCCTTATACTAATAGTAATACGAATAAATTGACTCCGCCTAAAACTGCCGCGACTATCCACGCTGAATTCAGGGCTGCCTGCCATTTCATTCTTGCGAAACTGTTATCGATGAATATTTCAAAGAAATATGCAAGAAGACAAACAACTACGCCGATTATAGCCCCGTATATCGTTCCGTTCGCGAAGAACAGGAATACGATGCCGAGGAGCATTACGTTTTCATACCAGTGCGCTACTTCTACCATAGCCAGAGTCTTGCCTGAGAACTCAGTTTTGAGTCCCGCAACGAGCTCCTGATGCGCATGTTCTGACATCGAGAGATCGAAAGGCGATTTTCTTAACTTGATCGTCAGGATGAAGATGAAACCGATGAACAGTCCCCAGAGTGCCCATATAGGCATTGACTCTGAAGTCATGATCTGGCTTACATCGAATGATCCTGTCGACATGTAGAAGCCTACCGCTGTGATAAGTACCATCGGCTCATAAGCCATTACCTGAAGGAGTTCTCTCTGAGCACCCGCTTCAGCGTAAGGTGATGTCGATGAGTATGCCGCTATGATGAGGAACGTGCTTGCTGTCGTAAGCGTAAAGAATACGAGGAGCAGGCTCTGTCCCGCAAAGAAGAGGCATCCTGTGACTATAATGAAGATAAGGAAGCATAAGACATAGAAATCCTGTATCTTATTGACTGTGATATCTTCTTTTTCAGTCAGCTTGAACACATCGTAGAAAGGCTGACGGATCGGTGGGCCGACCCTGCCCTGCATGTGTGCTGTGATTTTTCTGTCGCATCCTGAGAGGAATCCTCCAAGAAGAGGTCCGACAATGAGGTATGCGATAACTGATATAATCATTATTGCCATTACGCTATACCTCCTAAACTCATTGCTGCGATAACCACTATACAAGCGACTTCAATGATCGCTGTAGCGACACATCCTATCACATTCATCTTCACTTCACCGAAATACGATTCCATGTACCAGTTTTTCAGACCAACAGCCTGAGGCGCCTGGAACGCGTTGACGAATGTAAGGTTGTCCCCTTCGTTCACGCCCGCCATATACAGCGGAACGATCTTCTTGTTTGTCCTTCCGAAGAAGAAGACAAAGAGCAGTACGATCACGGCTATCATTATGCACATGATTATCATGTTGTTTGCCGATAGCGCGAGCGCGTCCACAGCTCCGAATGCCGATACCAGGTAAGGTACCACGAGTGTGCTTGAAATGAATGGGAAGCACAGGCATACGAGGATCGTAAGTG
>CALDNM010000221.1 GCA_937915045.1 uncultured Clostridia bacterium | reverse complement strand
AGATCTACACTCTTTCCCTACACGACGCTCTTCCGATCTGCTTTTCGTTTCTTTCAATTGATGTGACCTTCCGGTATCACACTTTCTCGACCGTGTCGAGGTCGAACGAAGTATCATGGTCAGGTATGACCGCGCTGCTGAGGTCTATCGAATCCTTCTCCAGACTCTGCACGACGTTGTTGATCTTTGTCAGCTGTTCCGGCTGGACTTCCTGTCCTACGAGCAGGCGTGTTTCGTAGAGGACCCTCTCGAGCTGGTCATGGACATCCGCGACCTTAAGCCTGATCTTCTCTACGGTCTCTTCGTCAAGGGCGTCGGCCATAGCCTCTTCTCTGCTTATGCATTCGCCGCTCTCGAGCTCGAATTCCGAAACTTCACGAACGACAGTAGTATCATATCCAAGCTCGGTCTTTACGCTTTTAGCAAAAGCTTCCTTCGAATCGAGCTCTCCATGCACCAGGAATATCTGCTTTGGCACGACCTGGAATCCTTTGAGCCATCCCATGAGTCCGTCCTTGTCCGCGTGTCCCGAGAATCCCTCGAGGTTGTATATCTCAGCGTTCACATGCACTGTTTCACCGAACAGCGTAACATCCTTCAGCCCGTTTATGAGACTGCGTCCAAGTGTACCTTCCGCCTGATATCCGACAAATATGACAGATGATCTTGGATCCCAGAGGTTATGCTTCAGATGATGCCTTATCCTGCCTGCCTCGCACATGCCGCTGGCTGAGATGATGATCTTCGGATGCCTGTCAAAGTTCAGCGCCTGTGATTCCTCGCTGGTCCTTGTGAACTTCAGGTTCTTGAAATCCAGAGGGTCATCGCCCTTAAGTATGTAAGCCTTGGTTTCCTCATCGAAAACATCCGCGTTCTTCCTGAACACCTGTGTCGCTGTTGTCGCCATCGGGCTGTCTATATAAACATTCAGTTTGCTGAGTTCCTCTTTGTATTTTCCGTTTTCCTCATAAAATCTGTTCATCTGATATATGAGCTCCTGCGTCCGCCCTACAGCAAACGAAGGGATGACCACAGTACCTCCGCGGTTCGTAGTTTTGATTATGATATCTAGCAGCTTCTCGATATCGCCCGCGTTCTCCGGGTGGAGCCTGTTGCCGTAAGTCGTCTCCATGATCACATAATCCGCTTTTTTGATTATCGTCGGATCACGCAGTATCGGTCTGTTGAGAGCGCCAAGGTCTCCCGAAAATACGATCTTCGCCGTCTTGCCTTCTTCGCTGACCCAGAGCTCTGTTATCGCCGAGCCAAGGATATGCCCCGCGTCATTGAATACGATCTTCATGTCATCGTTCAGATCTATCAGCTGGTCATACAGCACAGGCTGCACATACTTCAGCGAATCAGCCGCGTCATTGAAAGTATATAGAGGTTCCACGAGGGGACGCCCTGCTCTCTCATTCTTTCTGTTTCGCCATTCTGCTTCTTTTTCATGGATATATCCGCTGTCTTTCAGCATGACATCGAGAAGATCCGCCGTAGCTTCAGTACAGTAAATTTTACCTTTAAAACCTTTTTTTACAAGTAATGGCAATCTCCCGCAATGGTCTATATGCGCGTGGCTCAATACTACACATTCTATCTCCGCCGGGTCAAAAGGAAATTCCTCGTAATTCAGCGCGTCCTGAGCCTTTCCGCCCTGGAACTGCCCGCAGTCCAGCAGTATCTTATGATCACCGCTCGTAAGCAGATGACACGATCCGGTCACTCCGGCAGCCGCGCCGCAAAATTTGATTTTCATATGATTCACCTCTTTGCCTGCAATAACTTCGTTGACTGTTCTTTAATACGATTATAAGCCTTTTGTACTGAATATAAAAGGTCAAACGTGGTACTCAAAAAATGAAGGACCGGCCTAAAGGCCGGTCCAACGCACAAAATAGATAAACGAATGTTTGGGGTTTATTGGATATCTACTGTTTAAAGTATACGCCATTATCCGCGCTTTTGTCCGTTTTCACACGAAACGCCCCGTTTTGCGCATGAGATGAAAAGGTAAGCTTTCCACTAAAATTTAATCGCTGAATTGACAAACGAAAGTCACGTTTTGCCAGCGAGAATCTTCATTTGCCACGAGGATCACCTACGACCCATCACGCTCATCCGTGACCGGCCGGTCCAATGGAACTTTTCCAATATCCGCCGATCTCCCATTGTTTTTGCTCATTCTTGATTTTTTGAAAAACTCTCTAATGGACAAATGCGGGTATCTCGAAATCTTCCATTGGATCGAGTGGGTTTGCGGGGTCGGGCAGACAGGATCATGGAAAAATGGCCCTGTCTGCCCCTAAAAAGCCTCTTTGAAAGAGTGTCAAACCCGCAACCCCACTCAATCCAATGTAGAATTTTCATATTTGCCAATTGTTCCATTGCAAACTAGAATCGCAGTATGATTTTAAAAGACAGGACCCCTCGGCGGGATCCTGTCCTAATGCTTTTATTAAAATCCGGAAAAACCGATCTTTTCCTGAATACGCCGGATTTTTCGTGCGCCGCTAGGCGTCGAGCTTGCACGGCACGGAGCGTACTTCCCGTACGCGAGTACCGGGCACAGCGATGACAACGAAGCGTCGTGCGAAAAAGCCAAG
>CALDNM010000220.1 GCA_937915045.1 uncultured Clostridia bacterium | reverse complement strand
TGTACTCCGAGGTATTTACTTTTCAATCTACATTTAAATTATACAGGAAGCTCCTGTATATAGATACATTTTAATAACTGTTGATATAACTTTTTATATACTTGACTGCTTCTTCCGATCAGCCTTTAAGATAACTGATATAAGGAAGCTGTCTGTATTTCTGGTTCGCGTCAAGACCGTATCCGACGATGAAAAGATCGTCTACCTTGAATCCCACGTAGTCCGCCGCGATCTCGACTTTCCTGCCGTCCGGCTTGTCGAGCATGCAGCATATCTTTATACTCTTCGTGCCGCGGTTCGCGAGATAGTTCTTGAGATACTTGAGCGTGGTCCCGGAATCTACTATATCCTCGACGATTATAACATTTTTGCCCTTTATATCCGAGTCCAGATCCTTATTTATTTTGACCACTCCGGAACTTTTTGTCGCGGCGCCATAACTGCTGCACGCCATGAAATCTATCTCAACGTCGAGAGAAATGCTCTTCATGATATCGACCATCCAAGGCACAGCACCTTTAAGTATACCCACTAAGAGAACACTTTCACCGGCATAATCCCTGCCGATCTGCTCACCGATCTCTCCGGCCCTCTTCCTGATCTCTTTTTCAGTGATCATTATCTCTCCAACAGTCTCTCCGTTATTCATTTTCCGATCCTCCGTCATCATCGTTTTTGCCGCTTCCTCCGCGGTCTTTGTCTTCGCTGTTTATTTCAAAATCCGCGTCGTCGATATTGTTCGTATGCGCGTACTTTTTTGACAGATCCATTGCCTTATCGCCCATCCAGTACTGGTCCAGCGTATCCTTAAGAGTCCACAGGATCCAGATCCAGAGGATCAGGTCGTCGAGAAATCCGATCGGGAATATGACCGGCGGTATCAAGTCGACAGGCAGGAAAAGATACACGATGCCGAACACTATCAGTGCCTTCTTACGTTTGGCGACAGTCTTGTCCTTCATCATGAATCTGATTGCCTTTATCCTCTTTATCAGAACGCGCAACGCGATATTGATCTGCATGGTTCACCCCTGCTCTACTATCTTCGCTATCTCCGACATAAGCTCATCCTGCCCGGTCCTCTTGAGAGCCGATACAGGGATGACCTTATCTTCTTTTCCCATCCCCAATGTCTTCTTTATCATCGCTGTCGATTTATTGATCTGATTGCGTGAAAGCTTGTCCGCCTTAGTGGCAGCCACCAGCCCGTCGAGCTCGTAATGCTTCATGTAATCATACATCTGAACATCCTGCGCGCTCGGCTCATGTCTGATATCCACGAGCAGCACTACTTTCAGCAGCGACTGCCTGTTCTGGAAATATTCATCCATCATGGCGCCCCAGTTTTCGGTGACAGACTTCGCGACTTTGGCATATCCGTATCCCGGCAGATCCGCGATCCGGAATTTACCGTTTATCTCGTAAAAGTTTATTGTCCTCGTCTTTCCCGGGCTGCCGCTCACCTTGGCAAGTTTTTTCCTGTTGGTGATGAGGTTCAGGAGCGACGATTTGCCGACATTCGATCTGCCGGCGAACGCCACTTCATTCATATTGTCCGGCGGATACTGATCCGGCCTCGCTGTAACGGCGACTATTTCCGCCGATTTTATTTTCATTTTTTCCTGCTTTTCTTCGCCGGTTTTTCGACGATAACTTCCTTCATAGCGTCCTTGACTTCATTTATGAGCACGAACGTCATCTGCTTCCTGACTTTTTCCGGGATATCATCGATATCGGGTTCGTTGTCCGCAGGGAGAAGTACTTTTTTGATGCCTGCTCTGTGCGCCGCGAGAACTTTTTCTCTTATCCCGCCTACCGGCAGTACTTTTCCGCGGAGTGTGATCTCTCCTGTCATCGCTACATCTTTCCTGACCGGTTTCCCAGTCAGAGTCGATATCATAGCTATGCACATCGTCACGCCTGCTGAAGGTCCGTCTTTCGGCGTCGCTCCCTCAGGGATATGAAGATGCATATCCAGCTTCTCGTGGAAATCCTTATCGATCCCCAGCTCGTCCGCGATCGAGCGGATATAACTTATACCTGTCCTCGCGGATTCCTGCATGACATCTCCGAGCTGCCCCGTGAGCTGCAGTTTTCCTGTGCCCGGCATGACAGCCGTCTCTATGTTGAGCGTGACTCCGCCGACAATCGTCCACGCAAGCCCCGTCGTCACACCGACTTCCTTCACACCCTTTATTATATCGTATCTGTAACGCTTCTTCCCGAGATATTCCTCGATATCCTCGGGTTTTATCGTGTACTCCGACTCTTCGCCTTCAGTCACGATCTTCCTCGCTACCTTTCTGCAGAGATTGGCTATCTCGCGTTCGAGATTTCTGACGCCGGACTCTCTGGTGTAGTAATTTATGAGATCACGTATCGTTTTCTGCGGGAATTTTATGTCTTTCCGCTTGAGCCCATTGGCCTTTATCTCTTTAGGAACGAGATATTTCTTCGCTATCTGAAGCTTATCTTCTTCAGTGTACCCTGACACATCGATGACTTCCATCCTGTCAAGAAGCGGCCCCGGTATAGTGCTTGCGTCATTGGCCGTAGTGATGAACATCACCTTCGACAGATCGAACGGCACTTCGAGGTAATGGTCAGTAAAGTTTTTGTTCTGCTCCGGATCCAGGACTTCAAGCAGCGCGGACGCCGGGTCTCCCCTGAAATCCGCTCCGAGCTTGTCCACTTCATCGAACAGGAACACAGGGTTCTTCGTGCCCGCGTCCTTGATGCAGTTTATGACACGTCCCGGGATAGCCCCGATATATGTTCTTCTGTGGCCTCTTATCTCAGCTTCATCTCTCACGCCGCCGAGCGACATACGGACATATTCTCTGCCGGTTGCTCTCGCTATCGATTTGACGATAGAAGTCTTGCCTGTGCCCGGAGGCCCTACAAGACAGAGTATCGGTCCCTTTATGACCTTTGAAAGATGTATGACCGCGAGATACTCGAGCACTCTGTCCTTGACTTCGCGCAGACCATAATGATCCTCGTCGAGGATCTTCTCGGCCTTTTTAAGATCGAGTTCCATCTCCGATTCTTTATTCCATGGCAGAGCAAGTATCGTTTCTATGTATGTCCTGCTGACAGACGCTTCCGCCGAAGACGGCTGCATCCTTGACATTCGCTTTATTTCCTTCTCAACGTTCTCTTCCGTCTTTTCAGGAAGTCCGAGTTCTTTGAGCTGCTTCTCCCATTCGTCTATCTCGTTCTCGACCTCTTCGTCGACCCCGAGCTCCTCCTGGATAGCGCGCATCTGCTCCCTCAGATAATATTCTTTCTGATTCTGACTCATCTGAGTCTTCACCTTTGTGCTTATCGATTCCTCAATATTGAGGATCTCGATCTCGCGCGAAAGGATCGTCGTCAGTATATTCAGCCTGTCGTATATGTCCAGGCTTTCGAGTATCTGCTGTTTCTCGTCCGTCTTGATATCAAGATGCGACGCGACTATATCCGCGAACCTGCCCGGCTCATCGATCGTCGCTACTGTGGAAAATGTCTCAGGGGACATGTTCTGGTCAAGCGACAGATATTCGTCGAACAGACCAAGCACCGTCCTCATGAGAGCCTCCGTCTTAGGCGTCAGTTTCTTTGGTTCCTCATCCGGGAGTTCGCTCACCGCGCACTTGAAATACGGGACCTCCATGATCATTTTATCGATTTCGCCCCTGTTGATGCCCTCTACCAGGACTCTGATCGAGTCACCCGGAAGTTTGAGCATTTGTTTTATCTTCGCGATAGTACCTACATGATAAAAATCATCGATCGTAGGCAGATCGGTAGTTTCATCTTTCTGTGTCACCAGGAATATATACTGATTCCTGATCATCGCTTTCTCAAGCGCGTTTATTGATTTTTCCCTGCCTATATCGAAATGAAGCACCATATTCGGGAATATAGTGAGTCCTCTCAAGGGAATCATCGGCAGTATAAGTTTACCGTCATCCGTTTTATCGACGCGGTCGTCTGACGCGACTGTCTCTTCGATAATGCTGTTTTTGTCTTCTGTCATACTTTCCCTCCTTCTGTTTTTATATCTTATACAAGAGGCGGCCTGTGAAAGCCGCCCCATCTTTATGCCGTTTCTTTTTCAGAGACTTTTTTCTTTTCTTCATCAGCCTCAGCTTTGCTGTTTTCGATCTCTTTTTTCTTTTCATCGAGCACCAGCGTCGGACGCACCCCGTCGTCGACAGTAGCTTTAGTGATGATGCATTTATCCACATCATCTCTCGAAGGTATCTCGTACATGACTCCTGTCATGAGTTTTTCCATGATACCTCTAAGCCCCCTGGCTCCGGTCTTTCTTTCAAGCGCCTGCTTAGCTATTGCCCTGATCGCGTCGTCTTCGAGGTCGAGCTCCACTCCGTCGAGTTCGAACAATTTCTTGTACTGCTTGATAAGCGCGTTCTTAGGTTCTGTTATGATCCTTGTCAGCGATTTCTCATCCAGCTCCGAAAGAGTCACTATCGATGGAAGCCTTCCAATAAACTCAGGGATGAGTCCGTACTTGAGCAGATCTTCCGGCTGGAGAAGAGAAAGTATCTCCTGTATCTCCTTGTTGGATTTCTCAAGCTGTGAGTTGAATCCTATGACCTGTTCGCCGACTCTTCTCTGAATGATCTTGTCGAGCCCGTCAAACGCTCCGCCGCATATGAACAGTACATTCGTCGTGTCGAACTGCAGGAAATCCTGATGAGGATGCTTCCTGCCTCCCTGAGGAGGAACGCTCGCCACTGTACCCTCTAATATCTTAAGAAGGGCCTGCTGCACGCCTTCACCGCTGACGTCTCTCGTTATCGAGACGTTCTCCGATTTCTTCGCGATCTTGTCGATCTCATCGACGTATATTATGCCCTTCTGGGCTTTTTCGATATCATAGTCCGCGGCCTGTATGAGCTTGAGGAGGATGTTTTCCACATCTTCTCCAACATAGCCGGCTTCTGTAAGCGCCGTCGCGTCCGCAATAGCAAAAGGTACATTGAGTATCTTTGCCAGCGTCTGCGCGAGAAGCGTCTTGCCTGAACCCGTAGGCCCTATCATTATGATGTTTGATTTCTGTATCTCGACATCATCTTTCGTGTTCACTCTGCCTATACGTTTGTAATGATTGTACACCGCTACAGCCAGAGATTTTTTCGCTTCTTCCTGTCCTATGACATAGTCGGCGAGTTTCTCCGCTATCTCCTTAGGCTTAGGAAGGCTGCTCTCAAGTTCCGACGGATCTTCGACGGCCTGGTCTGCAAGCCCTTCAGCGATTATATCCTGACATAGTTCGACGCATTCATTACATATATATACGTCCGGCCCGGCAACGAGTCTTTTTACCTGACTCTGAGGTCTGCCGCAGAACGAACATCTTATTTCGTTGTTGTCGTCATATTTTGCCATTTATTCATGCCCCCTTTTATTTGGAGGTCAGCACTTTGTCAATAAGTCCATAGTCCGCCGCATCCGCCGCGCTCATGAAATTATCTCTTTCGGTATCCTTCTGGATCACATCCAAAGGCTGCCCTGAATTTTCACTCAATATCCTGTTCAGTTTTTCTCTAGTCTTCAATATCCAGTCAGCGTGGATCTTTATATCCGATGCCTGACCCTGCACACCGCCAAGCGGCTGATGGATCATGATCTCAGCATTCGGAAGCGCGTATCTCTTCCCCTTCTGACCTGACGAGAGGAGAAAAGCCCCCATGCTCGCCGCGAGTCCCACGCATATAGTCGACACGTCCGGCTTTACATAGTTCATCGTATCGTATATAGCCATACCGGCCGTCACGCTTCCTCCTGGACTGTTGATATAGATATTTATATCCTTCTCAGCATCCTCCGCTTCCAGGAACAGCATCTGCGCTACCACAAGGCTCGCTATGCTGTCGTTTATTTCTTCTCCGAGGATTATGATCCTGTCCTTCAGAAGCCTGGAGTATATATCATATGATCTTTCTCCGGCTGCCGTCTGCTCTACTACATAAGGTACTAATGCCATTATACCACGCCTCCCGGTCTGTTAATCTTTTTTAAAATGTTATTATTCTTCATCTTTCTTTGCGTCTTTATCGTCCGCTTTTTTCTCTACCATCTTCGCGCTGTCAAATACTACATCGACGGCTTTCCTCATCTTTATGTCCTTTTCGAGATAAGTCATGTTGTCTTCTCCGAGCATCTCTTTGATCTTATCCGCTTCAAGATTATACTGGATAGCCATCAGCTCGACCTCTTTGTCGATTTCTTCGTTTGTAGCTTCGACCTTCTCGGTCTCAGCTATAGCGGCGATGATCATTCTCATCTTTACTCTTCTGAAAGCGTCATCCTTGATGTCGTTTCTGAACTCCTGCTGTGTCTTACCGAGATACTGGAAATATTTCTGTATATCCATGCCCTGCATGCGAAGCTGCTGATCGAATTCCTGGATCATCTGGTTGATTTCATCCTCGATCATGACGTCAGGGATATCGAAATCATTTTTCTTATATACTTCTTCGAGAGCGGCATCCTTCATCTGATTCTCAGCTTTCGCTTCGTTTGATTTCTTCAGCTTATCCGCTGTGTCAGCTTTGAGTTCTTCGAGTGTATCGAACTCACTGACGTCTTTAGCGAACTCGTCGTCGAGCTCAGGAAGCTGCTCTTCCTTGACTTCATGTACTGTGCAGTGGAACACTGCCTCTTTGCCCGCGAGATCTTCAGCGTTGTAATCGTCAGGGAATGATACTGTGACATCCTTCTTCTCTCCGGCCTTTACCCCTACGAGCTGCTCTTCGAATCCAGGGATGAAGCTTCCCGAACCGAGCTTGAGCGGATAATTGTCTGCCGAACCGCCTTCGAATTTATCATCTCCGATGTAACCTTCATAATCGATCGTCACTGTATCTCCGTCAGCTGCTTCTCTTTCGACGGAAACGATCCTCGCGTTTCTCTTTCTCAGGTTCTCCATCTCTGTGTCGATGTCTTCCTGTGTAGTCTCACCGCTCACCTTCTCGATCTCGACTCCCTTGTAGTCCTTGATCTCTACTTCAGGATATACCTGTACGACGACTGTCGCTGTGAACGCCTCGCCCTTCTTGAAATCCGAGAAGTCTACAGCCGGATGATCTATGACTTCAAGATCGAGTTCCTTGACTGCCTCAGGATAACCTGAGTTTATGAGATCGTTGATCGCGTCTTCCGTGAAGACGTTCTCGCCGTAACGCTTCTCGATTATACTTCTTGGAGCTTTACCTTTTCTGAAGCCGTCGACTTCGAATTTATCTTTTGAAGCCTGGTAAGCCTTGATGACGGCATTTTCCAGATCTTCTGCTGTGAATTCCATTTCGAATTTTGCTTCGTTTCCTTCTTTTGAAATAAATGTAGCTTTCATTTAACGTTTTCCTCCTCATATTGTCAAATACAAATTGTGTATTTTTCAATGTTCTTTAACTG
>CALDNM010000219.1 GCA_937915045.1 uncultured Clostridia bacterium | reverse complement strand
CCGAGATCTACACTCTTTCCCTACACGACGCTCTTCCGATCTGCGGAAGGTCTTACGGGAATGGAATTCGCGTCCGGGATACCCGGCAGCGTCGGCGGAGCCGTGTTCATGAACGCGGGAGCCTACGGAGGCGAGATGAAGGACATACTGGATCATGTCGATGTGATCTCAGGATCCGGAGAAGAAAGGACCATTTCATGTGAGGATCTGAGTCTGGGATACAGGCAGAGCGTGATCCAGGAGACGGGCGAGACAGTTCTGCGGGCGGTCATTAGACTTGAACATGGCGATAAGGAGGAGATCTCCGCCAGAATGAAGGAACTTGGTGAAAGGCGAAATGAGAAGCAGCCTGTGAATTATCCGAGCGCGGGAAGCTTTTTCAAAAGACCTGAGGGATATTTCGCCGGGAAACTCATACAGGATTCAGGCCTGAAAGGTCTTTCAGTCGGGGGAGCAAAGGTATCGGAACTCCATTCCGGGTTCATTATCAATACCGGCGGAGCGACTGCATCCGATATCGTAGAGCTCATGCATCTCGTACAGGCAAAAGTAATGGAGGACGCGGGAGTCATGCTCGAGCCTGAAGTACGTATCATAGGAGAAGACTGATGTACAGAATGACGTTTGATTATCACACGCATACACCTTACTCGCACGGCAAAGGTACTATAGAGGAAAATGTACACGAAGGGATAAAAAAAGGACTTAGAGAGATCGCTGTATCCGATCATGGTCCGGGCCATCTGACATATGGTGTGAAGCGTGAGGATTTCCCGAAGATGCGCGCGGAGATCGATGAGGTGCAGAAGAAATACCCGCAGATAAAGATATGGATGAGTGTAGAAGCGAATATCGTGTTCGGTACGGATAACGGGCTCGATGTCACTGAGGAAGAGAAGAAGCTGTTCGATTTCTTGCTCGCCGGATATCACTATGGCGTCCACGATGGTTACTGCATGAAGAACTGGATGTGGAAGCACGGGATCGGAGCGGGAGAAAGACGCGCGAAGGATCTGATGGTGAAGAACACGGATATGGCGGTGAACGCGATCTATAAGAACGATCTTAAGATACTTACTCATCCGGGAGACAAGGGGCCGTTCGATATCGCTGAGCTCGCGAAGGCATGCGCGGCAAAGGGAACATGGATGGAGATAAGCACGCATCATCCGCATCTGACGCTGGATGAGATAAAGATCGCGATGAAAGAGGATGTCAGGTTCGTGATCAGCAGCGACGCTCATCAGTCATACAGAGTGGGAGATTTCGAAAGCGGGCTCGAAAGAGCAAGAGAGGCAGGCCTCGATCTTTCCAGAGTGGTCAATCTGGAAGACGACGGATGCCATGGCGAAGAGGTGGAATAATGCAGGTAATATTTATAACGGGAATGTCAGGGGCCGGTAAATCTCAGGCTGTAGGATGTCTGGAAGACATAGGGTATTATTGTGTCGACAATATGCCGCCTTCGCTGATACAGAATTTCATTTCTCTCGCGCTCAATGAAAAGACGGGTATAGACAAGGTAGCGTTCGTAGTCGATATAAGGGGCGGTGAATTCCTCGCTGACGCTAAGGAGAGCCTTTCGTATCTTAAGGACGCGAATGTAGACTGCAAGATACTCTTTCTCGAAGCTTCTGATGAAGCTCTTGTGCACAGGTTCAATGAGACCAGGAGAGTACATCCGCTTACGCGCAAGACAGCTACTGTGGATGATATCGAGAAGGAAAGAGAGATGCTTTCAGATCTCAGGAGCCACGCGGACTATGTCATCGACACCTCGAACATGAAGTCGGCGAAGCTAAAGAGTGAGATAGTTTCGCTCCTTTCCGGTGAGAGTCAGGAAGAAACCTTCGTTGTGAATGTGATGTCGTTCGGTTACAAATTCGGGCTGCCTATAACGGCGGACATGGTATTCGATATGAGGTTCATACCAAATCCGTTTTATGTGCCAAGCATGAAGAGGCTTACAGGAAACAGCAAAAAAGTCAGGACTTATGTGATGAAATTCCAGGAGAGCCGCACATTCGTCAAAAACCTGAACAGGCTCATAAACGCGATAATCCCGTGCTATATGCGTGAGGGAAAATATAATCTGAATATCGCGTTTGGATGCACCGGCGGGCAGCACCGCAGTGTAGCCATGGCTAACGAGATCTATGATCTGTTCACTCTGCAGGGGAAACAGGTCACGATCGATCACAGGGATATCAAGAGAAAATAGAGAAATGTCATTTGCGAGTGAAACAAAAAACGAACTAGCCAGGATCATGCCGGATAAAAAGGAATGTATGCTGGCCGAGATCGCCGGGTTCATCAGGGTCTGCGGAAGTATAGGCCTTGTTGGAGGCGGCAGGTTCAAGATCGTCATGAATACCGAAAATCCCGCGGTAGCGAGACATTTCAAAAAGCTGATAAAGGATTACTTCAGTGTAGAAGCCAAGATAGATGTCGGACAAGGTCAGACTCTGAAAAAAGGCAAATACTATATCATCACGATCGGACCGGAGGATCTTTCCGATCAGATACTGCGAGAGGCAGGGATCCTGATGGTACGCGAAGGGATGAATTTTATAAGCGACGGTATATATGAAGGACTGATAAGGAAGAAGAGTGAGAGGAAGGCATATCTGCGCGGAGCGTTTCTCGGCGCCGGCACTATGACCAGCCCGGAAAAACAGTATCAGTTCGAGATCGTATGTACGACTGACAGACTGGCATCGGATATGAAAAAACTTATCAATACTTTTGTCGATATCGATGCCAGAAAAATAAAGAGGAAGAAAGAGTACGTGACCTATGTCAAGAGTTCGGGGCAGATCCTCGACCTTCTTGCTATTATGGGAGCGCACTCACAGTATTTTATCTATGAAGATGTGATCATGAGAAAGGAACTCCGCAATGAAGCGAACAGACGGAGCAACTGCGATCAGGCGAACATAGACAAAGCACTGGCTGCTTCCGAAAAACAGATAATAGCCATAAAGCGTCTTATGGATGAGAACAGATTTGAGCCAATGCCTGAGAAACTCAGGGAAATAGCTCTTCTGAGACTCGATAATCCCGACGCGACACTTACAGAACTCGGAGAAATGCTGAAGCCTCCGCTAAAAAAGGCGGGAGTCAACAGCAGGCTGAAGAGGATCGAAGCTATGGCTGATAATGATACAGGAAGGATAAAATAAAATGGATGAAAAGAGAATAGCGCTGCTGATAGATTCAGACAATGTATCGGCGGACTATATAGACCTCATTCTTGATAAAGTGAATGAGGAAGGAGTAACTACTTACAGAAGGATATACGGAGACTGGACACGTACAGAGACGACAAAATGGAAAAGCGTGCTGCTCAAAAATTCCATTACTCCTATACAGCAGTTCAGCAACACAAAGGGGAAAAACTCGACGGACATATCACTTATAATCGACGCGATGGATATCCTTTATTCAGGGAAAGTCGACGGCTTCTGCATAGTGTCATCGGACAGTGATTTCACGAAACTCGCCAGCAGGCTTAGAGAAGAGGGCATGACGGTCATTGGAATGGGCGAGAACAAAACTCCGGCGGCACTGATCGCGGCGTATAACAAATTCGTGAATCTGGACGCGGCTATGGCTGAAGAGGAAAAGTCGGAAGCTGAAGAAGAGACTGAAGAAGAAAAATTCGCGATAGAAGAAAAAGCGACGATAAGAACGGGGAGACAGCAGAAAGAAAAGCAGCAGTTCGTTTCTCCGCGCACCATAGAAAGGCGTGTACGCGGCATAGTGATCGCGAACAACAATAAGGACAAGGGAACTACGCTCGGGGAAGTCGGATCGAAGCTGCAGAACAGATGGGCTGATTTCGACGTAAGCAATTATAACTGCAGTTCTCTTTCTGAGTTCATCGGAGGCTTCAGGAGCATAAAGCTGGTCACGCGAGGCAAACTCGTCACAGTGGAACTTAAAAAATAAAGAAGAACAAAGGAAGGATCTGGATAATGGTCACAAACGAAACAGAAGTCATGCCGATATTTGCCGATACGGACGCGATGCAGATAGTGTATCACGGCACATATGTGCAGTGGCTCGAGCTCGGCAGGACTAAGCTCATGGAAAAGACTCTCAGAGATTATGAGAAGAAGGCAGGTCTGGAAATATGGCTCCCGATAATCTCGCTCGACATCAAATATAAAACGCCGGCGCGTCTTTATGATAAACTCATCGTCAGGACCTGGGTGAAGAGCATGAAGGCCGCGACGATAGAGTTCGCGTATGAGATAAGGGATAAAGAAACAGGAGAAGTCCATATCACAGCGACGAGCAGACATCCGCTCACGAATACGGACCTTGATCCTCTCAACATCAAAAAACACTATACAGAGCTCTATGATGAGATCATAGGAATGATATAAATTTTAGTTTATGTATCTGTTTCAAGGGTATACATGAAACATAAAATATGAAGGAGGTGCCGATATGGCAGTAATAAAAGTAAAATCAGAGAATTTCGAGGCAGAGGTCTTAAAGTCAGATAAAAAGGTGTTAGTGGATTTTTCCGCGACATGGTGCGGACCATGCAAGATGATGGCTCCGGTGGTATCTGAGATCTCAGATGAGCATGATGACGTCAAAGTATGCAATGTCGATATCGATGAGAGCCCTGAAGTAGCGGCAAAATACGGCGTTATGGCGGTGCCTACGTTCATCGTATTTGAGAATGGGGCTGAAGGGAACAAGGATATCGGAGCGATCGGAAAAGAAAAGCTTGAAGCGCTCATCAAATAGGGCAATACGATAACCAAAGCGAAAATTCAAGAAACAGCGGAAAACTCTGTATAAGTATAGAGTTTTCTGCTGTTTTTCTGATATAATATATACGGGTGAGTATAAACGTATATATCTTATTTTAGGGGAGGGTGCCTCATGCTTATACCAATCAAATGTGTCGTCAACATCATAAACTGCCCGCCGGATATTTGTGAGTCCGCGCGGAAGGCGGAACATTACTGCAATATCGATGGGATAGAGTGGAACGAAAGTAATGAAGTCACTTCGGACATGCGCGGCTCGTGCATGATCATACGCGGTGATGAAATTTTCAAAGAGGTCGAGCAGTGGCTTTCCGATACTGCGGTGATACTGATTTCAGACAATATGGATCTTGATAAGATCAAAAGCGGAGTGATAGATATTATCCCTCCTTCATTTGATGAGGACAGGTTTGCTGTCGCTTTTTCAAATATGGTCCATCGCGGATCTCTTAAAAAACATCTTGATATACGTGAGAATCTTTTTAATACGTATTATGAGATAAGCGACAACATGTTATGGACAAAAGATTTGAGAGATTTTCATATGGATATCAACCATATCCTGATAGATCTCGTCGGGAAACCACGTGAGCAGATCGAAGGGAAACACGAACGTGAGATATATGGTCTTGATCCGAACGATGAAGGATGCGGTGAAAGCGATAACTATGTACGGACTACAGGCCTTACGAATTACTTTGAAGAGTCGATGCCCGGGGCAGATGGACAGAGTCATCATCTGCAGGTCACGAAAACACCGTGGAAAGATGGGCAGGGGCGTATCATCGGTACAGTCGGGCTGGCAAAGGATGTCACTGATTTGCTGAACCAGGAGAAAAAATTCGAGACATTCCTCGATTCAATGGATCTGGGTGTAGCTATAGCCGATAAAAACGGGACAATAATAGAGATAAACGATACTTTCAGAGACCTGATAAAAAATGGGACGCGGGAGGAAAGAGTTTCGAAGAGGTGATCGGCTCAGTTTCAAGGAGCGTGAAGGATTATCAGGAGAACGATTATATGATAGAACTGCCGGATGCCGGGAGGACTATCTGGAACATGAGCAGATCGACGCTCAGGGATTACTGGGAAAACGATACCGGAGATGTATATATCATGCAGAACGTCACGAGTGAGCGCGAGCATCGCCGCAGGATAAAAGAGATGGCAGTAAGTGATCCTCTGACCGGTGTCGCGAACCGCGCGGGGCTGTACGAATATTACGACTCCCTTGATAAAGCGGGATACGCGACTTTCATGTTCGCCGATATAGATAACTTCAAGCAGATAAATGACAGATTCGGTCACGCGATCGGAGATATATTTTTAAAAGATGTCGTTAATATACTTGATAAGAATATCCCGGGATCATTCATCGTCAGGGTCGGAGGTGATGAGTTTTTCGCGATAACTCTTTCCGACGCAAACGAAGAAATCATCGCTGAGATGGCAGATCAGATCAATGATGATATGGGCAGGCTCGAAGGATATCCGGAGGGATTTTCGCCAAGCGCGTCTATTTCGATGGGCGTACTTTATCACGCGCCGCTGAGACTTGACATAGATGAGATAATGGAAAAGTGTGATACCGCGATGTACAAAGCGAAAAAGAACGGTAAGCACGGATATCATATTGATCTATCACTAACTGATTAGGAGCAGTGATGTTTGAAAAAGGACAAGAAACCGAATTGGAGATCGTAGACATAAGCGATCAGGGAAAAGGCGTAGGAAGAGCCGGCGGGAAGGCCGGCGGCATGGCCGTATTTGTCGACAGGACAGTTCCCGGCGATGTAGTGAAGGCTCGCCTTACAAAAGTAAAAAAACATTATGCTTTCGCGAATCTGATGAAGATCATGGATCCGTCTGAGCATCGCGTGACGCCTCTTTGTCATTACGCTGATATATGCGGCGGATGTATGTACGCGCATCTTGATTATGATGGGCAGCTGGAGCTGAAGGAGACTCAGGTGCGCAGCAAACTTGAACGTCTTGGGGGGATAAAATCGCCTCTTATCAGACCGATAGAGGGGATGCCGGAACCTTTCCATTACCGCAACAAAGCAGCGTTCCCGATAAGTACGGGCGGTGTGATAACGAAGAAAGGCGGAGCGGTAGAAAGCCTTGGGAAACCATCGATCGGATTCTACCGAGGCAAGACGCATGATGTTACAAATTGTAAAAAATGTCTGCTCCAGAGCGCGGCCGCTATGGCGTGCGCCGATGCTGTCAGAAAATATATGAAAGAAGATCATATCACCGCGTGGGACGGAAAATGGCAGAAAGGTCTCATGCGGCGTCTTGTTGTCAAGACGGGGTTCATGACCGGAGAAGTGATGGTCATACTTGTGATAAATGGAAGACACATCCCCGCGCAGGAGAAGCTTGTAGGAATGCTTGACGAAGCTCTTAACGGGGTCGGATATACTCTGGAGAGCGTTTATCTGAATGAAAACCGCGAAAAGGGAGAGCAGATATTCGGTAAAGAAATGTTCAATATAGCCGGCAGCAAAACGATCCGTGAGAAGATAGGCGGGCTGACTTTTGAAATTTCTCCACTGTCATTTTATCAGGTGAATCCTGTTATGACGCGGGTGCTCTACGATAAGGTCCTTGAGTACGCAGATTTTAAGGGT
>CALDNM010000218.1 GCA_937915045.1 uncultured Clostridia bacterium | reverse complement strand
GGCACTTCCGAAAAGGAAGCCGAGAAGGCGCTGGTGAAGGCCGACCGCGAGATCGAGATGATCGCCGCGCACATAGCGGATCACGATTCCGGCAATATGGATACACACAGAACGAAGATGCCGTCGCCGGGCAAAGTCGTGTATGACGCGATGCGCAAAACAAAAGATTTTTACGCCGATGACAGATGCACGAGGTGCGGCCTCTGCGCTGAAGTCTGCCCGGACGGGATAATAAAGATGACAAAAGACGGACCGGCATGGGAGAAAGCAAAGTGCGAACACTGCATGGCGTGTATTTGCAGATGCCCTGAGCGGGCGATCCAGTACGGAGACAAAACGGAGAACAAATATCGTTACACGAACCCGAACATAGATCTTTAACGAGAAGGAAGACAGTATCAATGTCAAAGACAGTCAGAAGAGTTATTTTTATATGCGCGCTTATCCTGCTGGTAGTTTCCGGCAGCGTGATAGGTTGCCATTATTATGTCGGTCATAAAGCTCAGACGGACTTCGAGTCGCTTGAGGTGAAGGGCGGACACGATCTTAAAGCGCTCCACAAAAAGAACAGTGACATCGTCGGATGGGTCAAAGTGAACGGCACGAAGATCGACTATCCTGTGATGCAGACGCCGGATGAAAACGAATATTATCTGAGAAGGAATTTCAAGAAGAAGCATTCGGTCGCGGGGACTCCGTTCATGGACGCGGGCAGCGTGATGGGCACTTCGAAGAACTATCTTATCTTCGGGCACAACATGAAGAACGGCACGATGTTCCATGATCTGCTCAAGTATAAGGACAAGAGCTTCTGGAAAAAGCACAAGACGTTCACGTTCGATACGCTCAGCGGGGATCACACGTATAAAGTTGTCGCGGCGTTCTACAGCCAGATATACTCGACGACATCGACAAAGTTCAAGTATTACCAGCAGATGAGCATCACGAGTAAATCGTCGTATGACTCATATATCGAGAATGTCAAAGCGCTCGCTGAATACGATACCGGAGTCACGCCGAAATACAGCAAACAGCTCGTCACTCTTTCGACCTGTGCTTATCAGGTAGAGGATGGCAGGTTCGCGGTAGTCGCGGTCAAGATCAAGTAAAGACAAGTAAAGAATAAAAAGGCGGAGCCGCGGGGCCCCGCCTTTTTGCATCTCTACGTGACTGAAGATCTTTTAGAAAAGTCCTTCAAGCAGTAATAACAGTACATTATTGTTGTAGAGTATTTTCGTGATGTATGAACTGTCGATCTGACTTACGATCGTCTGCGTCATACTCGGCGCTGCGAAGTTCGCGACCGGTACAAGGAGTGCCAGGATCAGGAACACGAAGATCGCGCCCTTGAGGGTACCGAAGATGAATCCGAAGAACCCGTCGGCAAAGCCCCTGAATCCGTCGTTATAATCGCGCGACAGAAGTCTGAGCAAAAGCCAGAGTATGATCTTGATCACCGCGAACAGGATCAGGAATACAAGGATCGAGAACAGCACGTTCGCGAACGATTTCGCGAGGCTGTTGACCATGTCAGTCGAGTATGTCGTGACCTTGCTCGATATGATCGAAGGCACAGACTCGATCGATGTCGTAGAAGCGGCCAGCTTGCCGCTGAATCTGTCGGTCATAGTTTCCTTGATCGCGTAGTACATCCCTGTGTTATTTTTAAGAAACGTCTCAGCGGGGGACAGCGCCACGAACGCGAGCGCAAGGGCGCCCACCGTGCCGCATGTGTGGATCAGTGTGAACACGAATCCCTTACGCAGGCCGTAAACAGCGGTCAGAATAACGACCGCCAGTAATATGATATCCAGCACCATATGAAGTGCTCCTTTCTTTAAATCGTACTAGTATATAATACTAAAAATCGACGCTCAATGCAATAGAGCCGTGTGTCATAATGGCGCGCAGGCGTTGGATCATAACGCATTTTTGTGTTGAATACGAGGTTAAAATATGATACTATACTATAGCGTATGAAAAAGTATATGGAGGAAGCCTTAAAAGAGGCTGAAAAAGCGAAAGCTGCCGGAGAGATCCCGATAGGGGCGGTCATCGTAAAGGATGACGAGATAATCGGCAGGGGACATAATCTCACTGAGACCGATCACGATCCAACGGCGCACGCGGAGATGAAAGCTATAAAAGAAGCATCGGAAAAACTTGGTTCGCCGAGACTCACGGGATGCGATCTCTATACGACAGTCGAGCCATGCTCGATGTGCGCGGGCGCGATAGTACTTGCGAGGATACGAAAAATATATATAGGAACACCGGATCCGAAGGCCGGAGCCTGCGGGTCGGTATTAAATATCGTCCAGGACGATAGACTTAACCATTATACAGAAACAGAGACCGGAATTATGCTGGAGGAATGCTCTTCCATAATGAAAGATTTCTTTAAAGAATTAAGAAAACGGAACGGAGCAAAGTCGGAATGAAGAAAGACGTAATCAAAAGAATAAGCGCGCTCATCTGCGTGGCGGTACTGGTCGCTATGACATGCGTACCTGTAGTATCGGCAGAGGGGACAGGGCTTTCTATAGCGGAGTTTTATCCTAAGAACGGGGCCACCGGGACGGCGCTTGACAACATGGACGTCAAGGTATACTTCTCAGAAAATGTTTATAACAAAGCTACGAACCAGTCAAACAAAAAGTATGTAAAGCTTTACAATACTAAGACAGGCAAGGAAGTCGGGACGCAGATAGCCTTCAATGAAAAGGAAAAGGACGTCATGCTCGTGCTTGCGAATACTGATAAAAACGGGAACAGTATTATCAAGGACAATACGCAGTATACGTGTGAGATACAGAGCGGATTCGTTTCAACGAGCGGAGATACGCTCGGAGAGACTCAGAAGACGACATTCACGACACAGAATTCCAAGACCAGCGGATACATCAGTTTCGGCATGATGGGCGTCATGGTAGTCGGCATGATCTTCATGACGATGCGTGAAGCCAAGAAGCAGGCGAGGGAAGCCGAGAAGAAGAGACACGGGAACAAGGCCCAGAAAGAGACTGTCAATCCATACAAGGTCGCTAAGAAGACGGGCAAGTCTGTCGAAGAAGTAGTAGCGGAGGATCAGAAAAAGAAAGCTCGTGAGGCTTCGAGGGCGAAGGCCAAGGCGGAGCGGCAGAAGCGAGAACATAAGACTGAGATCGCGGACGGCAACTTGAGAGTACACGGTCCGGCGCCGATATCGGCGGGCGGAGCCACTTACAAGACCGGCAGAAAGGCGATCGCCGATCAGAAGAGGGCCGAAGCGAAAAAGAAGAAGGCTGCTCAGCAGGCGAAGAAGCAGCAGAGCAAGAACAAGCAGAAAAAGAAGAAATAGCTTCAGAGCGGGCGGCATGGATATGCCGTCCGCGTTTTTTAAATGAAGGACGAGAGGCGGATATGAAACTCATCGATTTAAAATCATACGCTAAGGTCAATCTCGCGCTGGATGTCCTGGGCCGCAGGCCGGACGGCTATCACGAGCTCAGGATGGTGATGCAGCAGACGGCCCTCGCGGACGATGTCTGCGTGAGGTGGATCTCGGACGGCAAGGCGGACGCGGTCGCGGTCGAGGTACATACGAACAGGTATTATATCCCGACTGACCGGAGGAACACGGCGTACGGCGCCGCGGAGGTCATGGCTGACAGATTTGGCGCCGGCATGGCGGGGACGATCAGGGTCGATATAAAGAAGAAGGTCCCCGTGGCGGCCGGTCTGGCCGGAGGAAGCGGGAACGGGGCCGCCGTGATACACGGACTGAACAAGCTTTGGGGGCTCGGGCTCAGCGTGAGA
>CALDNM010000217.1 GCA_937915045.1 uncultured Clostridia bacterium | reverse complement strand
AAGAAATGGACGTTCTGTCAGTACTCTTATAATGGGATCATGAAAGGTTACAGCGGCGGTGTGCAGCACATCGATCTAGACGTGTGGCACGGTTCCGCGCTAAGTTTTGTCACTTACTGATCATGACACGCAAAAAACATTGATGCAGGAAACTTAAAATGCCGAAGCATACGATATATGTTTCGGCATTTATTATAGAGTCTTATTTATTTGCTTATTTGGCGTACTTCTCCGCGAGTATACGTCCCACATATACTCCGCTTGCTGACGCCTGCGACAGTGAATGCGTGACTCCGGAACCGTCACCGAGAGCATAGAGCCCCTTCACTTTTGTCTCAAGATTATGATCCACCTCTACCTTCGAATTGTAGAATTTGACTTCCACACCGTACAGCAGAGTATCTTCGTTCGCCGTACCCGGAGCGATCTTGTCAAGCGCGTATATCATCTCAATGATATTGTCGAGCTGTCTCTTAGGGATGACCAGAGAAAGATCTCCCGGAGTCGCCTGGAGCGTAGGTCTCGTAAAGCACTTCTCCATCCTGCGCTCGCTGCTCCTGCGGCCCTTTACCAGGTCACCGAACCTCTGCATCAGGACTCCGCCTCCAAGCATATTCGACAGCTTAGCTATCGACTCGCCGTATTCATTGCTGTCCTCGAAAGGTTTAGTGAACGTATTTGAAACGAGAAGAGCAAAATTAGTATTTTCTGTTCTCAGCGCTTCATCGGCATAACTGTGACCGTTCACGGTGATTATACCATTCGTGTTTTCAGCGACGACCTCGCCATAAGGGTTCATGCAGAACGTCCTGACGAGATCAGTATATTTATCCGTCTTATAAACGAGCTTCGCCTCATATACATCATCCGTGATAGGCTTGAATATCTCCGCCGGAAGCTCGACGCGCACGCCTATATCCACGCGGTTGTTTTTCTGAGCGATGCCATTCTCTCTGCATATTTCCGATATCCACTTCGAGCCTGAACGCCCTGTCGCGAGAACGAGATCGCTGCATTCGAACTGTTCGTCTGTACCGGTAGTCACGACAAAATCGTGATCCCCCATCACTTCTATTTTTTTTACGCACGTCTTGAGCAGAAAATCCACCCTCTTCGACGTTTTGTTATAAAGCGTGCTGAGGATCTTCGCGTTCCTGTCCGTACCCAGATGCCTGACCTTGGCTTCGAGAAGATGCAGATTATTTCTGAGCGCCAGCGTTTTTAACTTGGAATTCGCGGTGGAATAAAGTTTTGCTTCAGCCCCGCCGTTTTCACAAAGTACACTGTCCACATATTCCATCAGTTCCATTGCTTTATCTTCGCCGATGTACTTGTGGAGGTCTCCTCCAAATGCTGTAGTAATGTTATATTTCCCGTCGGAAAGTGTGCCCGCTCCGCCGTATCCGTTCATGATGTGACATGGACTGCACTTGATGCAGGTCTTCACCTTCCCCGCGGCGATCGGACATATGCGTTCTTCTACAGGCGCGCCCTTGTCTATGACGAGGACTGACGCGCTGTTGCCCAGCCTTGTGAGTTCATATGACAGGAACACTCCCGCGGCTCCCGCCCCCACAGCTATGATGTCATATTTCTTCATTTATCTTCTCCTTTAAAAAGCGCTCCGCAGGCACATTAAAGTGCACGCAAAAGCGCTTTGGATGCATTGTCTTTCGATATAACTCCAGATTATTCGTCTTCGTCTTCTTCGTCTTCTTCCACCATGCTTGCCATGATGCCGTCAAAAACCTGCGCGACCTGATCGAACTCTTCCTTCTCCTCGATATCCTCGATATCGAAGTCTTCGTCATCAAGCTCCTTGTATCTGTAGATATATACATCATCCGTGCCGTTGTCAGGGATCAGAGCGATATACTCTTTTCCGAGAGCTTCGAATATACCAAATACTTCACACTCTTCCTCAGAACCATCATCATACTCAAGAGTTATTACTTCAGTATCTTCATTTTCTTCCGTCTCCGGATTTTTTTTATTATTATCTGCCATATCTTTCCTCCGAATAATAATAGTGATTTCTTCTTACTCCAACACTATATCATTTACTATCGTTATATTCAATAAAAAACTCGTGTATCTTTTTCGCGAGAGCGGCTGTGATACCTTCTGTCTTCATCAGTTCCTCTTCATTCGCGGACCTGATCTTATCGATGCTCCCGAAGCGCGCGAACAACGCGTTCCTCTTCACAGGACCTATCCCGTCGATCTCATCGAGCGCTGACGCCATCGATCTTTTTCCTCGCACGCCTCTGTGGTATTCTATCGCGAAACGATGAACCTCTTCCTGCACGGTCCCCATGTATCTGAACAGCAGCGGCCTTTCTTTGAGCTCTATCTCGCGGAACTCTCCGTCCTTCAGATAGACAAGTGCCCTCGTCCTGTGGCTGTCATCCTTCGCCATTCCGAGCACCGGGATCGTCAGCTTTAGAGCTTTCAGCACTTCCTCCGCGGCATCCACATGCCCCTTGCCTCCATCTATAAGAAGAGCGTCCGGCATAGTCGAGAATCCGGGATCGCCTGCTTCGGCCCGCCTGAATCTTCGATAGAGCACTTCCTGCATGCTGCCATAATCATTTGGTCCTTCGATCGTCCTTATCTTGAACCTTCTGTAAGATCTCCTGTCAGCCCGAAGCCCGCTGAAAACCACCATGGCCCCGACAGTATCGACCCCGTTCGTATTCGAGATATCGTACGCCTCGACCCGGTACTCGCGTCCGTCGTACTCAGGCAGCTCGGTTATCTCGGACAGGACGCTGTGCATCTCTTTCCCGAGCGCTTCGCGGCGCTCCTCCTTGTTTTTCTCCCTGTCCTCTATAGTCTTAGTCATTTCAGCAACGTCTTTTTTCGCGAGCTCAAGAAGAGCCCTCTTCTCTCCGCGCTCCGGCTTCACTATCCTGAGCTTCTTCCCCCAGAGGCCGCCGAGATATTCCTCGATCATCTCCGCCTCATCAGGCATAGTCTGCACCAGGATCTCTCCCGGCCCGCCGGTCTGCATGCTGTAATGCTGCTTCATGAACTGGCAGAGCACCGCGGACGGTTTCTCGCCTTCCTGCACTTCCATCGAAAACGTCTCACGCCCCGAAAGCTTCCCGTCGCGCACGTAAAACATAACGACATGACCTGATCCCGCGTACATCACTACATCCATATCCCGGCCGGTCTTGAGCACGACCCTCTGCTTCTCGCCCAGAGCCTTCTCCGCAAGCATGTAATCACGATACTTCGCGGCCTCTTCATAATCGAGCCGCTCCGACGCGTCGTTCATCTTCTCCTCGAGATAATCACCGATCTTCCTGTTGCGCCCATTCAGATATCCAAGCACCGAGCGTATCCGCTTCGCGTACTCCTCCTTAGTGACCCTGCCCGTACAGACAGCATCGCACTGCCCGATATGATAATACAGGCACGGCCGGTGTCCCTTCGGGAAATCCGTCTTCGCGCACCTCTTCAGGCGGTAGATATTGTCAAGAAGCTCCACGATCTGATTGACAGCTCCGGCGTCCGAATACGGGCCGAAATACTTCGCTCCGTCTTTCCCGATCAGTCTCGTCTTGAGCACGCGCGGGAAATCCTCGCCGGTCGTGACTTTTATGTATGGATAAGTTTTATCATCTCGCAGTAATATATTGTACTGCGGCATGTACTTTTTTATGAGGGTGTTTTCGAGTATGAACGCTTCCATCTCGCTTCCGCACACGATGTACTCGAATTCCGCTATATGACTGACCATCGCGCGGACCTTAGGATCCATAGTCCCGGACGAGCGAAAATACTGGCGCACGCGGTTCTTCAGCGAGATCGCTTTTCCCACGTATATGACCTGCCCCAGTTTATCTCTGTGAATATAAACTCCCGGTTTTGCCGGGAGTTTTTTTAGATTTTCCTGTATGTCGAACATTTTCACTCCATGCTCGTTTATTATACCATAATCAGAATGGCCAGTCTCTGTCGCTGCTTCGCTTAGCGCTGCGCGCGCGTTCCTTCGCTATCTCAAGCGCTCTTTCCTCGCGCATACGCGCCATCCTTTCATCACGTTTTCTGCGGCGTCTCTTTCCGCGTTTCCTGAAGTATATGAACAGGATGAGAAACAGTATTATTATGATAATGCCGCCGATGAATGTCCAGTCTGAAATATATATCGCGGTCCACGGACCGCCCTTTTTCACGGACTTCGACAGCACGACATCCGCCGTACCGACCTTCTCGCCGTTTTCGTAAAGCTTGACTGTACCGACCTTTGTGCCCTTGCTGAGAGGTGCCGTCAAGCCCTTCTTCATAACTATCTTCTTCGTCGCCATGTCACTCGCTTCGTTCGAAGTCAGTGTCACATAAGCGCCATCCGTCACCACTGTGTCCACACGTGTGAAATGCCCGTACTTTATCCATACATGACCTGCCGAAGCGCCTTTTGCGATCAGCTCTTCCGTATGGAAATTATTGAAACCGTACTCGAACATCGAAATGGCATCCGCGAACCTGTCCTGATCTTCGGCTCCCTTCATCGATACTGAAATCAGCTTCGTTCCGTTTTTCGTCGCGCTTCCGCAGAAACAGTATCCCGCCTCGTTCATCAGCCCGGTCTTGATCCCGGTCGCGTACTTATATTTCGCGTACCTGGTCTCTCCATTCACCTTGACTTTGAACTTCTTGCCTCTCAGCAGCATATTCGTCGATTTGACGTGACGCTCTTTGCTCTTGTTCGTTGCCGGTATAGTGTATGTCGATGTGCCGACGATCTTGCGGAACGTCGAGTTCTTCATGCATTCCGCGGCTATCTTAGACATATCTCTTGCTGTAGTTATATGAGTATGGCTGTCAGTCAGGCCATTTGGATTAATAAAATGAGTATGGACCGCGCCCACTTTTTTCGCGCGCGCGTTCATCATATCAGCGAATCCGCTGACGCTCCCTCCGACGTTTATCGCGAGACATACCGCGACATCGTTGCTGCTGTGGAGCATCAGTCCGTAGAGCAGCTGCTTCACTGTGAACACTTCGCCTTCCTTGATATTCAGGCTGTTCCCGGTTATTCCGACCGCTTCTTTTGGAACTGTGATCTTATGATCAAGGTCCCCTTTATAATGCTCTATAGTCAGCAGTGCTGTCATCATCTTTGTCATACTCGCGGGTGTAAGGAGCTTGTCCGCGTTTTTTTCGTAGAGGACCTGCCCGCTCTGACTGTCGATAAGTATGTCTGCTTCACATACAGTCTTCGGTGCCTCCGTATCTAAAGCGGCGCTTCCGGCCTGCGCGCCATAAACAGGTACTGCCTGAAAGACAAGCAGTACCGTAAATGCTAATATAAATGAAATCAGTCTGTTTTTCACTTATTCTCTTCCTCGAATTTTTTAATAAAATCTACAAGTTTTTCCACGCCTTCGACCGGCATCGCGTTGAAGATGCTCGCTCTCATGCCGCCTACCGATCTGTGTCCGTTGACGTTGATCATGCCGTTTTCTCTGGCCTCAGCGACGAACTTTTTATCCATCTCCGGATCGCCGGAAACGAAATCGACATTCATGAGCGATCTCGATCCCTTTTCGACCGCTGCCGTGAATATGCTGCTGGCGTCGATGCAGTCATAAAGCATATCCGCCTTTTTGACATTCCTCTCATGCATAGCTTTGAGCCCGCCCTTCGCGATAAGGTTCTTGAAGACCTCTCCCGCGACATAGATGCTCCAGCAGTTCGGTGTGTTATACATCGAATCTTTCTCAGCATGCGTTTTGTAATCGAGATATACCGGGCAGTCATCAGCCGCGAAGCCGATGAGATCCTCTCTCACTATCACTATCGTAAGCCCAGCCGGCGCGATATTTTTCTGCGCGCCCGCGAAGATCAGTCCGAACTTCGAAACATCGATCTCCTCGGAAAGTATGCAGGAACTCATATCGCACACGAGCGGTATATCCCCGGTATCAGGAATGTACTCGAAATGATTTCCGTGGATCGTTTCATTCAGGCAGATGTAGACATAGTCCGCGTCTTTTCTGAAGTCTTCCTTCGTAAGCTTCGGTACATAGCTGTAATTGCGGTCTTCCGATGTCGCCGCTATTTTGATATCGCCGAATTTCTCAGCTTCTTTTTCAGATTTCTTCGACCATGATCCGGTCACGACGTAATCTGCCTTCTTCGAGTTTCTCAACAAATTCATCGGAACCATCGAGAACTGAAGAGTGCCTCCGCCCTGCAGGAACAATACTTTGTAATTGTCCGGGATGCCGAGCAGCTGTCTCAGATTCGACTCCGCGTCATCTATGATCTGTTTGTACTCTTTCGACCTGTGGCTCATCTCCATTACTGATTCGCCTGTACCTTTATAGTCGATAAGATTTGCCTGTACATCCTTCAGCACTTCAAGTGGAAGCATGGACGGCCCCGCGGAGAAATTGAATACTCTGTTCTCACTCATGTAAGTCACCTCCGCCGCTTTCGCGGCTTATGCTTTAAATAAAACTACCAATAATGAACGATTATAACACTTTACGTCATTCGGGTAAAGTGTTACAATGTCCTCATTATTGCATTATTTAAGAGGTGAAAACATGTATAAAATTGCGACTTTGAACAAGATATCTCCTGTTGGTCTAAATAAACTGACAGATGATTATACTATGGTCGATGATCCTTTAGAGGCGAACGGTATCATAGTCAGAAGCCAGAACATGCACGACATGGAGTTCGGAAAAGATCTCCTGGCTATCGCGCGTGCCGGAGCTGGAGTGAACAACATCCCGCTGAGTGAATGCTCTGAACAGGGCATCGTTGTCTTCAACTCACCGGGCGCGAACGCGAACGCGGTCAAAGAGCTGGTCTTATCCGGTCTTCTCATGGCTGCCAGGAACATTCCGGAAGCGATCGACTGGTCAAAAACGCTCAGCACAGATGTGCTCGCGACAGTTGAAAAGGGAAAGAAACAATTCGCTGGAAGTGAACTCAGAGGCAAGGTCCTCGGAGTCATCGGTCTCGGTGCTATCGGCGTACTTGTAGCTAATGCCTGCAAAGATCTCGGTATGAAGGTCATCGGATACGATCCTTATATCAACGTAAAATCGGCGCACGCGCTCAAACAGTCTATCCCGGTCATGAATGATCTCGCGGCTATGCTGCCAAGATGTGATTACATCACTATCCATGTACCTGTCATGGACGAGACGCGCGGCATGATCGACAGCAGAAGGCTCGGTCAGATGAAGCAGGGAGCAGTCTTCCTGAACTTTGCGCGTGACGGGCTCGTGAATGATAAAGCACTGATAGAAGCTCTCGATGAAGGTCATCTTGGCAGATATGTGACAGACTTTCCGACTGACGCTATAGTCAACCATAAGGGCGTCATCAATATGCCGCATCTCGGTGCTTCCACAAAAGAAGCCGAGGACAACTGCGCGGCGATGGCTGCTGAGGAACTGATGGATTACCTCGAAAATGGAAACATAGAGAATTCCGTCAATATGCCGGCATGCACGATGGGGCCGCTCAATCCAAAAGCTGAAGCTCGTATCTGCATCATGAATAAAAATATTCCTACGATGCTCGGCAAGATCACAAGCGTCCTCTCAGATCTCAATATAAACATCAGAGACCTGACAAACAAGAGCAAAAACGACTACGCTTACAACCTGATCGATATCGATGGCACTACAGACAGTGAGACACTTTCACAAGTATTCAACATCGAAGGGATCATCAGAGCGAGGATAATAAAATAATAAGAAATTAAGTATCAGATAAAAAAAAGCTGTCAGTTCAGGAAAAGAAGCCCTGAACTGACAGTTTTTTATTCATATTTCTGAGGCGGCTTCCATGATTTATAGTCGAGCGTATCCTTCCAGACCTTGTTGAAAAGGACGCCGAGTACAAGGACCCACGCCAGGAACCAGAACCAGAACATCAGCGCTACGATCGATGAAAGCGAACCATACATGATGTTGTAGTTTGCTATATTATTGAGATATATAGAATAGACGAACGTCACTACCAACAGTCCGGCACCGGCAAACATCGCGCCCGGTATGACTTCTTTGAATGTGACCTTCTCTGTCGGCAGTACATAGTAGTTGTACGCCAGCATGAGGACATAAAGTACCAGCGCGACCGGCCATCTGATCAGCCCCCACGCTTCCTGAGCGTCGGTACCTATATGAGCCGCTTCCAGGACTATCGTAAGAGCCTGCGAACCAAATACCATGACTATGAGCACGAGGATCATCGCGAGGATCGTAAGACCCATCGTCTTGATAGCTCTGAATCTCTCCACCCAGTAACTCTTTCCTGTATTCTGTCCTTCACTGTACATGAAGTTCGTGATCCGCGCCATCGAGAACTGCGCCCTTGATGCCGCCCACAGAGCTACAAAGATCATGACTATATTCAATGTGACCGATGAACCGCCGAGGATAAGAGACCTTACCTCGTTCCCAAACGAGCCTCCTGTAAATTTCATGATCCATCCGACAGCATCCTCAAGATTACTTTTAAAGAAAAGTGTCATGACTTCAGAAAGCAGCAGGACAGTAGGTACTACAGAAAGCATATAATAAAAAGCGAGCTGCGCCGCGAATCCCTGATAATAAGGATCTCGTATCTGGCGTATCCCTAGCGCTACCATTTTGAAAAATCTCTGTCTTTTATTCATTAAAACCCTTCTGCCTTCAAAAGATCCTTCAGCTTCCTGAGCGCCGCGCTCCTGTGACTGATCTTGTTCTTTATTTCATCTCCAAGTTCCGCAAAAGTCTCGTCATATCCTTCAGGTACGAAAAGCGGGTCATAACCGAATCCGCTGTCTCCGCGAGGCTCAAGTATCATATGCCCTTTGCATTCTCCTCTCGCAGATATCGATCTGCCATCTGTGAATACAAGTGTTATGACCGACACAAACTTTGCTGTTCTTTTTTCGTAAGGCACACCGGCGAGGAGTTCTGTCAGCCTCCGATTGTTGGCCGCGTCGTCTCCGTGCGTGCCGGCGAACCTCGCCGACATAACGCCGGGCGCGCCATCGAGAGCATCCACCATAAGCCCCGAATCATCGGCTATCGCCGGCATCCCGCATATCAGCATTATCTCGCGCGCCTTCTTTTCTGAGTTCTCCTCGAAAGTCTCTCCGTCTTCTTCTATCTCGACGTCGTCAGGAACCCCTGCCTCCGCGCGTGATATGATATCAATGCCAAACGCTCCGGTGATCGCCGCGATCTCCCTTATCTTATTATTATTTTTTGTCGCGGCTGCTATTACCATCGTTTCCCTTCTATCTGAATTTAGATTTATATCTCTTTGTACGTTTTCTTCCCGTTCCGAACATACTTGTGCTGTATCCGCGTTTCATGCTGTTCCTTCTCCTGAAGAAAATTATCAGGCCGATTATTATCACGATAGGGATCAGTATCAGCGCGTAAACGATCCTCGCGAAACTGTTGGCCTGCTTGAACAGCGCCACAGGTCCGAAGCTCGTAGAAATGTTTTTCCTGTTATGCGTGGTGCTGTAATATTGCGATATACTTCCCTGGCTCTTCACATAACGCGATACTGCCACCCAGTTTTTGACCTTTTTCCCACCGCTCTTGAGCGCGTAGTTTTCATATTTCGAAGAAGCGATCGCGTTCCCCTTGGAATTCTTCGGCTCGACTTTGAGCATACTGTGTCCCTTTATCATGACATCATCCAGCATATTCAGGAAATACATATCGCACACTACGCAGTAAAGCTTTGTATTGCTTATAGGCGAAGTCTCTCCTTTGCTGTTCACAAGTTTGATGTCAGTAGCTCTGTTGAGCTTGAGTCTATGTTCGTTGACCGTATACGAAAGCCCGCTGAAATACAGCCTCGTCTTCATCATGTCGTTCGATATCGACGCGTCGATCTCCGCCAGGTTCTTCAGTTCACTTCCTTTGAGGTATACCCTCACTACATCGTATCCCTGCATATTGCTTATATCGCTGCCTGTGCACATCGCGTTGTAGACATCGCCCGCAGTAACGCTTCCTTTATAGAGAGTGTTCGTGACCTCGCCCTTCGCGATGAATGATACATCTGCCTTTGTCCCGTCCTTCTTGGAAGCGTATGTATACGCGTCCGACATAAGATCGCCGAGCGGTTCCTCGCGCTGCTCCTTTCCAAACGTCGATGCCGTTCTGAACACGCGCTTATTTGTCGCCAGCGTCCCGCCGTACGAAAGACTATATTTCGAAAACAGCGTGCTGTTCAATTTCGATATCGCCGAGCTTACCGTGCTCGAAGTCGCTGAATCCTTAGCCGTACCACTTGTGAGTGACACGAGTTTGTATTTCTTGACCGTGTATTTGCCGCTCTTCTTTTTCATGAGCAGCTGTCCGAGATACTGAGTATCGGATCCTGCAGCTACGATCGTAGTGTCTCCCTGTGTCGTCGGAGTCTCCAGCGCTTCTTTCGTGCCGCTTGTGATTATGAGATCTATATCGCTGACCTTGCTCGCCAGTTTCGAAGCTCCGTCCGTCGATTTCTCGTTTTTCCCGCAGTTCGCGAGGCATACGATCATATCAGGTTTCTTTTTCTTGATGGCCTTCACAGTGCTCTGAGCATAATCAAGATAATCCTTATACTCTACTCCGCCGTTTGAAGCCTCCTTCACAGCTTCTTCATCCATCAGACCAAAGACCGCTATCTTTGTATCTTCCTTTGTTATCATCTTATATGAGGCCGCGCCGTACTTGCTGAGCGCTCTCTGAAGATCATAGGCGGACGAACCCGTAGATTTCGTCCAGTCGACATTCGGTCCTACGATGTACGGCATACCCGTAGTCGTCGTATCGGTAGTAGTAGTTGTCGTTGTCGTTGTTGTCGCGGATGTCGTTGTCTTCGTCTGCGCGTTCTTAGCTTTCAGTATCATGCTCTGAAGAGCCTTTGTGCCGAAGCCAAACTCATTTTGCCCAAGATTGACCGCGTCATATCCCGCGCTTCCGAGAGCCTTCAGTTCCGAGGCATTCGAATCGAAAAGCGTCTGAAAAACAGTTCCCTTTGAAAAGTTGCCCGCGTCAAACAAAAACGAGTCCGGATAGGACTGCTCGATCGAACTGACCTTGCCCGCTACTCTCGCGATCCCGCCGCCGTAAGTGGTGCTTCCGCTGCTTCCGCGCGATTTGACTGTATCGAGACATGAGTTTATGTCGCCCGTGAACAGTATAGAGACTTCACCGCTCTTCAGCTTAGAAGTCGTAGTGCTCGTCGAATCTGAAGTCGACCCGCTGCTGTAATTGTTCGTGGTATTCGTACTGTTATTATTTGTATCGCTCTTGCTGCTGTTGTTATTGTCGCCGCTGTTATTATTTGTACTGTCACCTTTGTTATTATCTGTAGTGCCGCCTGTATCGCCGCCCGTCTCTCCCGTGGATGTGCCGCCGCCGGTATCTCCCTCGCCGGTCGCGAAGACGTTCTGAGGCACAGAATAAGCTAATACCAACATCACTGCCAGTATGACCGTAAGAATTTTTTTCATCTTGTCCTCCTAAAGTTACTTGTATAATTGTATCACATTTTCCGAGGCCTATAAACTATTTTGTCCTCCAGCGTCAATGTATGCTATAATGTCTTCAAGCAATAGGTCAAATGGTTATGGGGGTTTTAGAATATGCTTAATATAGCTATATGCGATGACACGCGTGAAGATATAACGAAGTGCTCAGCGCTCATCTCTGAATATCGCGAAAAGCATCCTGAGATCGATATCAAATCCAACTCTTTCGATGGAGCTGAATCGATGCTTTTTTCACTGGACCGCGATGATAAATACGATCTGTTTCTGCTCGATATACTTATGCCTGAAATGAACGGCATAGATCTCGGCAAAAAAATCAGAGACAGATATCCCGACGCGGCTCTCGTCTATATGACAACATCTGAAGACTACGCGGTCGACGCGTATTCGGTTTACGCTTTCCAGTATCTTGTGAAGCCTCTTACGCGCGCTGATTTTTTCAAAATGCTTGACGCGTTCATCATGATGAACGACGAGCAGACCAGTATGAGTATGGCTGTCAAGACCGCTGAAGGTACAGAGACCGTGTTCTTCAATACGATCTCACACCTTGAGTGCAGAGGGCACGTGATATTCTTCACACTCACGAACGGGCGCACTATAACTACATCGCACATACGTGTGCCATTTCTGACTTACGCGGCTCCGCTGCTGAAAGATGACAGATTCATCAGCCCTCACAAGTCGTTCGTAGTCACCCTTGACTGCGTCGCGAAGCTTTCCGCCGCGGATTTCCGTATGCTCGGAGGTGAGATCGTTCCGATATCCAGGAACAATTATACCGACGTCAAACACGATTATCTTGATCATATATCCGCGAAGAATTCTCGGGAGGGCTGAACAATGTCAGGAATAAACCAGCTTATAGATTACATCTTACTTGCTATCTTCCTGTTCATATTACTGTATATTATGACAGAGAGCCGTCTTTCGAAGCGCGCTACAGCAGTCGTTCTGGCAGTTGTGAACGCGATCGTACTTATCGTAACTGCCATGATAATGAACATCTCGAGCCCTGGCCTTGCTATGCCTTACGCTATAGTGATCGTCATCGGATCGAACATAGTCGTCAGTTTTTTCCTCAGCAGGAAGAGAGATTTCACGTCCTTTTTCTCCGTGCTGCTGGTCGCTTCGTTCGCTCTGGCGCTGCGGTCGATCGAAGGTGTGATCTACTACCTTCTTCACGACTACAAGATCACGATCATCTTTATCATAATATGCTACGGTATCATCGCTTACTTCACGATCACCTGGATCCGACCGGCTTTTATCCGCCTTTCAGAAAACATGCGCGAGATATGGCAGCCTCTTTCACTGCTGCCTCTGGCGTTCATCGTTCTCTTCTTTCTCATGACCGTTTACCCGGCACAGATCGGCTCTGACCCGGATACGATCCCGGCTCTGCTGGTGCTGTTCCCGGTGCAGATATTCCTCTATTATTTTATTCTCAAGTCATATCTGCGACTTGAGGAAGAAACGAAAAAGCGTCAGGATATGCACGCGCTGAACAGCCAGATATCGCTCGTAAAGAATCAGGAGAATCTTGTCATGGCGGCTGAGGACAGAGTCCGCATCTATCGTCACGACCTTCGGCATTACATGCAGCTCGTGACAGCCTGCCTTGACGAAGGAAATATCGAAAAGGCGCGCGGCATACTCAGCGAGCTTACTGACCAGGTAGAGGCCTCCACGAAAATAGAAACTTTCTGCTCGAATCTTACTCTCAATGCCGTCATCTCTCACTATATGCAGAGATGCGGATCGCATGGTATCGAGATGCACACGGACATCAAGCTTCCCGATAAACTGCCGGTAGACGATATGTCATTCGCGGTCGTGCTTTCGAACGCTCTCGAAAACGCGTTCAACGCGTGCACCCGCGTCGAGGGCACTGTGCAGCCGGTGATAGATCTTACATGCGCGCAGACGAAGACACAGCTTTTCCTTGAAGTCCGTAACACATTCGACGGCACCGTATATTTCGATAAAAACGGGAAACTGCCGATATCTATGGACGAAGAACACGGCATCGGCACACGCAGCATATCGCAGTTCGCGGAAAAGAACGGCGCCATACTGGATTACAGCACCGAAGGAGGCATCTTCACTATGCACATGCTTCTCTATATCAAGTAAAAGCAGCAGTTGACGAGGATGATATACTGATTTAAGATAAATCTTTTCGCTGATAACGGAGGCATTTTGAAAACAGCCATCTTCAGAAACCGAATACTGAAGGCAGCGGCCGCTCTTCTGTGCGTGTCGCTGTGTTTCGTGTTGTCTTCATGCAGCAATGCTAAGCACCTGTCGTCAGGAAACGACGGCGCGCAGCTGACCGTTGTCGCGACTATATTTCCACAATATGATTTCGCGAAAAACATATCCGGCGGTACGGCTTCGGTCAAAATGCTTCTGCCGATGGGCGCCGATATACACTCTTATGAGCCCACGCCAAAGGACATAAAGACGATCCAGAACTGTGATCTTCTTATTTATACCGGCGGCGAAAACGACGCGTGGATAGATGATATCCTGAAGTCTATGGGTAAAAAAGTACCTGCCACGCTGAAGCTGATCGACTGCGTGAGCACGGTCAAAGAAAAGCAGGCATCAGGCATGCAGGCAGAGGGAGGCTTCCTCGGAAAATCTTCTGACGATATCGACGAACACGTATGGACATCTCCGAAAAACGCCATTACAATAACTGAAAAGATCAAAGACAAAATGTGCTCTCTGGATACCGCGGACGCGGCGAAGTTCAAAGCGAACGCCGCGCGGTATGAAGCCAGGCTCGGCGCGCTGGACAGGAGCTATACCAAAACGATAAACGCGTCAGACGGCAGGACGATACTCGTCGCCGACAGATTCCCGTTCAGATATCTCGCTGAGGATTACGGGCTGAAATATTACGCGGCTTTCCCGGGATGCTCCGGCACGACAGAACCGAACGCGTCGACGATCGCGTACCTTACTAAGACGATCAATACTAAACACATACATTACATCTTCTATACGGAGATGTCGAACCATAAAACAGCAGATGCGATAGCGGAAGACACCGGGGCGAAGGAACTCCTCCTGCATTCCTGCCACAACGTCAGCTCGAAAGACGTAAGCAGCGGCGCTGACTACATCTCTATAATGGAGCAAAATCTGAAGAACCTGAAAAAAGCTCTGAATGATTAGAAAGGAAAAGCATGTCTCTCATTAGATGCAAAGATCTGAAACTGGCATATGAAAAGACCGCCGTACTCGAAGGTATAGACTTCAGTGTCGAAACCGGCGATTATCTATGCGTCGTAGGTGAAAACGGCTCCGGGAAGAGTACGCTCATGAAGGCGATCCTCGGGCTTATCACGCCCGCGGGCGGTACTATAGAATTCGGCGACGGACTTGAGCGCAATGAGATCGGGTACCTTCCGCAGCAGACGATCGTCCAGAAGGATTTCCCGGCTACTGTCCAGGAAGTCGTGATATCGGGATGTCTGAACAAACGCGGGCTGCATCCGTTCTACAGCTCTGATGACAAAGGCGCCGCGAAAAAGAATATGGAGCTTTTAAAAATTTACGATCTGTCGAAAGAATGTTATCGCGATCTCTCAGGAGGTCAGCAGCAGCGTGTGCTCCTGGCCCGCGCCCTTTGCGCGACTTCCAAGATGCTGCTTCTCGACGAGCCTGTCACTGGACTCGATCCGCTCGTCACAAAAGAGATGTACGCGCTCATCAAAGAGCTCAACGAAGAAGAAGGCATTACTGTGATGATGATATCGCACGATGTAGGCTCCGCGACAGAATACGCGAACCGCATCCTGCATCTGCACAACAGACAGATGTTTTTCGGAAATACTGAAGACTATGTTAAAAGCAATATAGGCAGGAAATTCCTCGGAGATGATATCACCGACAAGATACCGAGAGGTGATTACTATGGCTGATCAGATAATAGAAATGTTTTCATATTCGTTCATGGTACGAGCGCTGATCGCCGGCATCTTCATATCACTCTGCGCGTCCCTGCTCGGTGTCAGCCTGGTGCTTAAGCGTTACTCGATGATCGGCGACGGTCTCTCGCACGTCGGTTTCGGCGCGCTCGCTGTCGCTATGGCATTCGGAGCGGCGCCTCTCAAGGTCGCTATACCGGTAGTCATAATCGCGGCTTTCTTCCTGCTCCGCATAAGTGAGAACAGCATGATAAAGGGCGACGCCGCCATAGCTATCATTTCGACTTCGGCCCTCGCGATAGGTATTCTATCCGTTTCGCTTTCGACAGGTATCAACACCGATGTGTACAGCTACCTCTTCGGAAGCATCCTCGCGATGACAAGCAGCGATGTGATCATGAGCGTGGTGCTCTGCGTCATCGTGATACTGCTGTTCGTCTTTTTCTACACAAGGATATTCGCGGTCACCTTCGATGAAAACTTCGCGAAAGCCACCGGCATCAGGGCCGGCATATACAACATGCTGATCGCTGTCCTCACCGCTGTGACTATAGTGCTCGGCATGAGGATGATCGGAGCCCTCCTGATTTCCGCGCTCATAATATTCCCGTCGCTTTCAGCGATGAGAGTATGCCGGAGTTTCCGCGCGGTAGTACTGACTTCGGCTGTGATATCGGTCATTTGTCTGTGCCTCGGCGTCACTGCTTCATATATATGGGCCACACCGACAGGCGCCAGCGTTGTCATCGCTAATCTGATCGTATTCATATGCTTCTGGATCGCCGGGCGCGTCAAAAAGTCATAATTCCGCAAATGTGATATAATAAGGTCCACTGTAATAGCGGGAGGATCCCCAATGAAAGACAAAATATCTAAACAAGATGTGATCGATGAACTTTACCGCATGCCTGTCCCGACTCTCGACGCTGAGACAGAAGGACTTCTCCGCGGTCATGATATCACACCTCTTGGAATAAACAGCGCGAACAGACTGCTTGAAGAAAATGATCTTCAGAACGAGATAGGCACGATAAAGATGCCATCCAAAGGATGGCTGGTCGCTACGAAGACATTCATGCCTTTTGTCTCCGCGTCGATGATCCCATGGTGGTTCTGGTGGTATCCTCAGGATCCTGAGATATTCCGTGTATGGCTCCCCGGCGAACAATTCGATATATCTGTCAAACAGAGATATCTTTACGATGGACCATTCCTCAATTTTTATCCATCGATACAGTATCCATATGAAAAACTTGGCGGAAAAAAACTGCACCTTTCGATGCAGTATATCAAACCGGCTAAATTCGGATTCAAGCGCGGTCCATTCAGGCCGTCAAATATTTCCGATGTCTTCTGCGGGCACATGGGCATACTCCACGCGCAGATCAGGCACACGGAATTTGTTCACATCTTTAAAAAGCAATCTAATGGCCTTTCAGTCATCAGTCGTTTCTGGATGGGCGAAAAAGTTCTGCCGGCGTTCCAGAGAAAATATTTCACAGAGGAAAACGCCTATGATACAGGCCGCCACTTCACAGTGAAATTCATGCGCCTCGCTCAGATCCTGCCGACACTGTACAACGATTTCAGGTAGCAGTCCGGACACATCGACGCGCCATGCTATTTCTCGCGATTTTTATTGCTATAAGATGCCGGCGTCATGCCGACCTGCTGCTCAAAGTATCTGTAAAAATTATTCAAACTCTCGTAACCGACCGATTCCGCGGTCTCTTTTACGCTATGCCCCTCATCCATCAGCAAGCATGCTTTTTCTATCCTGACTTTGTTGAGATATTTGATTATCGTAGTGTCCATATACTTTCTGAACAGACGCGCGATATGGCTTGGTGTCGCGTAGAACATATTCGCGAGATCGTCCAAAGATATTTTTTCAGCAAAATGCTCACTTATATATTCGAGGATCCCATTGACAGTATCGTTCGCTGTGAAGCTCCATCCTACAGTTCGTGATACAGCCTGAAGGAGCTGAGATTTCTCTACCGGTTTCAGAAGGATGTCGCTCGCGCCGAGACGCAGAGCTTTCTGCGCGTAATCAAACGACTCGAACGCGGTGATTATTATATACTTCACATTCGGCTGAGCCTGCATGACCTCGAACCCGTTCATGACCGGCATCTGTATATCCAGAAAAACGAGCTGTGGATTTTCTTTCTTAATAAGCCTGACTGCTTCAGCACCATTCTCCGCTCTGCCGATGATCTCTATCGGCATATTTTCTGTGTTTATAAAGTGCTCTATTATCGTCGCGACCGCTTTTTCATCGTCAGCTATCAAAGCTTTTATCATGACCTGTCTCCTTCCTGAAAAGAAGAGGGTATCCTGATCGTTATTTCCGCACCGCCTGCAGTCCTCGCGCTGATATCCATAACAAATTCCTCTCCATACGCCGACTTAAGCTTATCATATATCAACGACATACCGTGCCCTGAACCGCTGCTCAGGCTTTTTCGTACTCTGTTCACCGTGATAATGTCCGGCGTGACACCGTTGTTTAATATACGGATCACACCTCTGCCGTTCTCTTCTTTCACAATTATCTCTATTTCTTTCTCTTCATCGCTCGACATAAATCCGTGAGTGAATGCATTTTCGACCACAGGCTGCAAAAGATTGAACGGGACCATCATGCTGTGACACTGCTTATCGATATCGTATTCCACATGCAGCGCGTCACCATATCTAAGTTCCTGAAGATCTAAATACGTTTCAAGATATTTGAGCTCCGAATCAAGATCCACAAAACGCAGCTCTGTGACCATTGTGTACCTGAACATATTCGAAAGATTGATTATCGCCTGATACAGATCATCCCTGTCTCCCTCCAGTGCCATACTCGCCATACAGTTGAGCGTATTGAAAAGAAAATGATGTTCTATCTTGAGATCCGTCACCGTATCCTTCATTATTCCGAGATCCTGCTCGAGTCCGTCATTTTCCAAACGGACGTCTTTCAGAGAGCTCTCTTTATCTTTCAGTTTTTCCTGTGATTCTCTGAACGCGCAGTAACTTAGGATACTGTCCACCATCTGTTTCTGCAGTTTCCTCATACCGATCTGCGCGCTTTTCGGCTGATCGTAACAATCTTTTAATTCATTCAGGTCGACATCCGCATCACTGGATGAGTAGTAATACCCTCCGCATATCGTACCGATGACTTTCCCATTGAAAACGATCGGTGTGTAATTCACACTCAGTCCATATGGGCACGCGTAGTCCTTTTCCATCGATCCTGCCCTCGAAAGCGCCGGGTACGCGAAACACGCGCATCTGTCCGGATGCCTCACAGGATCGCAGTGATCGATGCAGAATCTTGGAAAGCGAGGACTCTGCATCACAACAGAACCCACAGTATCGAATATCACGAACGGCATCTTGACCGACTCGAGAAGTGGGTATCTCATAGCCTCCACCGCATCATATATCGCAGTATTGCTTCCCACCGGATACTCTGTTTTCTCATCACGCTTCCCGGCATCATAAGTATACGCTACCGGGTTTGCGATAAGGAGTTCTCTGACCGGCACACTACCGGTGTTTATCTCCTTATGCGTAGTATCCGACTTCATGTAAAATTCCATACCCGGCTCGAACGGGAATTCTTCACCATTGATCACATTTATGCCCTTACCCTGCAGTACGTACAAAAACTGCTCATGGCCATAATGAACATGCGTCGGTTCGACCTTGCCGACATCAATATTAGTGAACCCCACGCTCATCGATGAGCCGGGATCTCCCGGTTCGGATATATATTTCCAGTCGATATGTCCCCACGAAGTGTACTGTATCATAATTCCTCCAGTTTAAAAGATCCGCCCATGCAAAATATCATATCGATATCATGCTTGGGCGGGTCTTAAGTTTTATCAGTCGTCGAATGTCCCTGCCGGATATAATGGGAAATCCGCTATGATGGCATTCGCCTCTTTCTTCACCTGAGCGAGTACTGCCTCGTTCTCGGGATCAGCAGCGACTCTGTCGATCAGATCTACTATTTTCACGATCTCAGGCTCCTTTAGGCCTCTCTGCGTGATAGATGTAAGTCCGATACGTATACCACTCGTCACCATCGGTGATGCCGGATCGTCAGGTATCTGCTGCTTGCTTACAGTTATGCCGGCTTTGTCGAGACTGGTCTGCATCGTCCTTCCTGTGACGCCCTTCGACCTTAAGTCTACAACGATCAGATGGTTGTCAGATGTACCGCATACAAGATCGAATCCATGCTTCTTCAATTCACCGCACATGAACTTCGAATTGACTAGTACCTGCTTCATGATTGCCTTGAATTCGTCTGACGCCGCGTACTTGAAGGACCAGCATTTCGCTGCCATAGTAGTCAGATGCATCGAGCCAAGCGATCCCGGGAATACACCGTGATCAAGTTTCTTCGCGAATTCCTTCTTGCAGAACACCATACCGCTTCTCGCGCTGCACATCGTCTTCGTCGTCGATGATGAAACAAAATCCACATACGGGATCGGGCTTTCGATGACTCCTGCCGCCACAAGTCCCGCGACATGCGCCATATCTACCATCGAGTACGCTCCGACTTCCTTTGCTATCTCTCCGACTCTCTTATAGTCGATAAGTCTTGGATATGAACTTGCTCCTGCGATGATAAGTTTTGGTTTGAACTCCTTCGCCTTCGCTTCCATAGCGTCATAATCGATAAGCCCTGTCTCGAGATCAACACCGTAGAAGTCAAAATCATATTGCTTCGACATCCAGTTCGCTTTGCTTCCATGTGAAAGATGTCCGCCCTGGTCCAGCCTCATCGCGAGTACCCTGTCTCCCGGATCGAGCACTGACGCATATACTACATAGTTTGCCGTTGTTCCTGAATATGGCTGGATATTCACATGATCAGCGTGATAGAGCTTCATAGCCCTCTCGTTCGCTAATGTTTCAAGTTTATCCGCTACCTCCGATCCTGCCTGGAACCTCGCTCCAGGATATCCTTCAAGCGTTTTGTTCGTCCAGATCGAACCTGCAAGTTCCATGATCTCAGGCGGGACAGTGCTTTCCGAAGCTATCATTTCAATATTGTGTTCCTGCCTGTCGAGTTCCTCCTCAGTGAGCCCATATAGTTCAGGATCCGATACTTTAACATGTCTGAGCATTGTTGTTTCCTTTCTGTTTCACGCATTATATTCTTCGTGTTATCTGTATTATCCTGAATACATTATCTCCGAAAGGAAACTCTTATTATATTACTGTTTTGAACACTTTTTTTACTATTTTTGATTCATACCCGCTGCGCCTATTCGACGTTTGACACGAACCACGAGCCGACCGTCTCCGCGAGAGCGCATCTCGAATTCGAGAATCCATGATCTGTCGGCAGTTCTTTGTAATGCACAAGACCGCCATTCTCCGCTTCGATACTGTCATAGATGAATCTTCCCTGTATCTTCGTCACAGCGCACTCGTCGTATTTCGCGGCGACTACCATGAGAGGAACACGTGAAAGTTCTTTAGTAATGTTCGATACCGCGTACTCTCTGTCGTGGTCGAGAAGCTCCTGTCTCAGAGCCTTGTTATCCGTCCCGTCGAGCCACGGTCCGCCTTCAGCCAGAAGATCGTCGAGATTCTTTTTCGCGTCGCTGTCTGTCTCCGCGAGTATAGACTGCTGACCGAAATCATACGGCGCGATGACGCATCCGGCTTTTATACCTTTGACGGCCGCGAGCGTTCTCAGAGTGATGAACCCGCCCATGCTGTGTCCGCACAGGAAGAACTGATCTTCGTCCATATGACATCCTTCAACGACATCATGTCCTTTTATGAAATCTATCATCGTGCGCACATCTTCCATCGCGTTCGCGAATGAGAAAGGTCCGGTGCTTCCCCAGCTGCCGCTGTAATGCATAGTGAATACGTTGAATCCGATCC
>CALDNM010000216.1 GCA_937915045.1 uncultured Clostridia bacterium | reverse complement strand
TTCATAAAGCCTGTCTCCGAGAGAACGTCTAGGTTCTTTTGCCTTTTTTTCTTTTTTCTCTTTCCTCTCTTTGCCGACTTTTCTTGTCATATATCGTACCCGTCTTCTTTTCTTATCTGTTTCTTTCTTATCTTATTCATGAAATAATAGATCGCGAACATGATCGCTATATTGTAAATGATATAAAAAATCTGGAACTTCAGCATATACAGCATACTCATCGGATCACCCGTTATCTTCAGGATGAGCCAGTAAATTATGTTATACACGAGTGTCGCGAGAGCGCCTGTCGCCGCGAGCGGTGTAAGAAGTTCAGTGTTCACACGTTCTCTCGCAAGCTCAGAGAATATCACCGCCGCAAGCATAGCCAGCGGTCCGACTCCGACTATAGATCCGCAGCATATGTCTGTCAGAAGAGCCGCGCCCATTGCAAAAAACACGCATTTCCATCCGTCATTGAAAACGAATGTAATGACAACAGTGAGGCACAGAATCAAATTCGGCCCCACGTTTTTGATACCTATTATATTGACAACTGTCAGCTGGAATATGAACGCCAGCAGATACAGAACTGTAAGTCTGCCTTTTGTCATATGAATACCGCCACCCTCTGAAGTCCGCTGAAGTTCACAGTCGGATCGACCTTGACAGTCTTGAGCTGCTGGTCATCATCATATGACACATCTGAAACTTTTCCTATCCTTATACCTTCAGGATAGTGTCCGATACCGGTCGTGACAAGTGTATCTCCTTTTATTATCCTGTCGCTTCCGTCAAGCAGATATCCTGTCAGTGACGATTTGCCATTGCCCTTTAAGACTCCTGTGACGGACTTATCTCTCAGAACTTTGAAACTGACATTGTTCGATTTAGACAGTACAGACTTGATCTTTGACCATCCATGTCCGGTCTCCAGTACCTGTCCCACGAGACCGCTGCCGTTCACAACGACATCGTTCTTTTTGATCCCGGCTCCCTTGCCCTGATCTACAGTGAATATCACATACGGATTCGAATAGTCGAGTTCGATGATGTTGCACGCGACCGATTTGCTGTTCTCTGTATACGGCTCAAAGTCAAACGCTTTGGAAAGCTGTTTCAGATCCGACAGCTGCTGCCTGCTGAGCTTGAGTTCAAGATTCTGCTGCTGGAGCTCCTCGTTTTCTTTCTTAAGAGACTCGTTTTCTTTCTGAGTATCTCTGAAATTGATTATACCCGAAAGCGTATTGCCTATGCCACCGGCAACTGCCTCCACAGGTCTCGCTACAGCCGCGGCCACTGTCTGCACGCCTCTTCCGACGATACCTGAGCCACCCGCGGTCATGAATGATGCCGTGATAATAAGCACGAGCACGATCACGATCCCCGCTATTATTGAAAAAAGTTTGTGTTCACCGAACCACTTCATAAATAAAATCCTGTCTTAGTCTCTTTTTATCTCTTTTTGTCAGTTGCGTAAAGTCTTAGTTTATCTATATTCTCCAGGCTCTTTCCTGCGCCGAGCGCTACTGCTTCATATGGCTGATCAGCTACCGCAGCTTCCAGGCCCGTCCTGAGATTTATAAGTTTATCAAGGTTATGTATGAGAGCTCCGCCGCCTGTCAGCATCATGCCTCTTTCAGCGATATCTGCCGCTACTTCCGGCGGTGCTTTTTCAACAGTGCTCTTTATTGCGTCTATGAGCATTTCCATAGACTCGTGGAGCGCTGCTTCCATATCTTTATTTGTAACTTTGAAAGTCCTCGGAAGTCCTGATATCAGATCTCTTCCCCTTGCGTCTACAGACTCTATTATCTCCTTGCCGCTGCTGTCATTTTCGACCAGCGCGCATCCGACTTTCATTTTGAGCATCTCAGCAGTCTTGTCTCCGATGAGTACGCCCTTCTTCTTTCTTATATATTGGATGATGGCATCATCGAACTTATCGCCAGCGTATCTGAGCGATGTGCTGACTACGATCCCGCCGAGCGCGAGTATAGCTATATCTGACGTTCCTCCGCCGATATCCGCCACCATGCACGCGTCCGAAGACTCTATGTCCAGTCCTCCGCCGATCGCGGCCGCTGTAGGTTCATCGAGGATAAAGACATCTCTTGCGCCCATCTGCTTGACTACTTCTTCCACAGCGATCTTCTCGACTTCCGTGACGCCGCTCGGTACTCCTACCACGACGTTCATGCCGGATGGTTTCCTGTCCTTAAGAGAAGACTTGATGAATCTCTGCAGCATTTCCGCAGTCATATCGAAATCTGATATGACTCCGTCCTGAAGCGGTCTGACTACTACTATATTGTCAGGCGCTTTGCCTATCATAGCCTTGGCTTTCGTACCGGTAGCTATGATGGCCTGATTTCTCTTGTCATACGCTATGACCGATGCTTCATTCAGAACAACTCCGTCGTCTTTAGTATAGATGAGAGTATTGGCTGTTCCGAGGTCAATGCCCATATCCTTTCCTGTCTTTGCCACTTTTAATTCCTCCGTGTCTAAAATAAACCTTGTTCTCTGAAACTCACATAGACACCATCGCCTATAATGATGTGATCGAGAACTCTTATCCCCAATATTTTTCCGGCCTCAGCGAGCCGTTCAGTTATGTTTATGTCTTCCCGGCTGGGTGCCGGGTTCCCGCTCGGATGATTATGTATGAATATCACCGACGCGGCGCTCCTCCTGACTGCCGGGATGAAAGCCTCTCTCGGATGGACGATGCTTGTCGAAAGATCTCCTATCGCCACATTCTCCGAAGCCAGTATCTCGTTTTTCGCGTTCAGGAGCAATACGTTGAAAAACTCCTTCTTGTAGTAACGCATCTCCTCCATGAAGATGTCTACTATGTTTGCCACACTTCCTCCGTTGAGCCTGTCGCACCTCGGAGCGGTCGATATCCTCTTTCCGAGTTCCGCGGCCGCTAGTATCTGGCAGGCTTTCGCCGTACCGATGCCTTTGATGTCCGCGAGTTCCCCGATCTGGCATTCCGCAAGATGTACTATCCCGTCACTGCTCAGCCCAAGTATGTCATCGGCCAGTCTTATGGCCGATTTTCCCTTGTGCCCCGTCCTGAGGATTATCGCCAGAAGTTCACTGTTCGAAAGCGTACCGCATCCGTATAACAGCATCTTCTCTCTTGGTTTTTCGTTGTCTGGCAGCTCTTTTATGATCATTTTCCTCTCCGTTCCGCTCTGTTTTCAGAGCTTTCGCGGCAGGTCCGGAAAACGCTTTTTCCTCATAAAAAGTCGCATTATATTGTACCATTTATTTATATATCATTCAATGCTTTTGGACCATTCTCTTCAGTCCGCGTCCACACGATAAAGCATAAGACCGCTTTCCGGCTTCGGCGCGAAACACGTCGATTTAGGAGGCATCACTCCTCCTTCTTCCGCGACAGCGGTGATTTCCGCCGTCGAGACCGGATGCATGACGAATACGACATCGTATCCATCTTCTGTCATTTTCTCCAGTTCATCAGTCGGCACGGACCCTTTTAAATAGTCCAGTCTGCTGTCCGATGACGGATCGAATATCCCAAGCACCGGCGCGAGCAGATATTTCTGCAGTATCGTCACATCCAGACTTTCTGCCGGATCGTCTGAGAGCACCTTGTCCTGCATCTTCAGGCTGTACCATTCTCCCTGAAGGCACATCGCGACAGTATGTCTTTCATCCGGGATAAAACCGCTCTCCTTCTTCTCATATTCAAATCCCATCGCCAGTATCTTCCCGAGGAATTCATCCGGCTCGTTCCCGTCAAGACCCTTCACGGCCCTGCTGAAACTTTGTATCCCAAGCTCATCATCCGGGAAAGCGATCGCGAGGAAGAAGTCATATAAAGACTCTCCGGGCGCGGTACCGTCCTTCTCATACCTTTTGCGCGAGACGGCAGAAGCCGCCGCCGACCTGTGATGTCCGTCCGCTATGTAAAATGCCGGAACAGAGAGAAACAGTCCCTGCAGTCCCGATATTATATTATCATCTGATATCACCCAAAGTTCATGTCTGACACCATCGTCCGCCGTAAAATCATACTCCGGTCCGTTCGCCCCTATGTATCCTCCGATCAGCCCGTCGATCTTCGCGTCATGCCTGTATGACAGCAATACCGGTTCTGTGTCGTATCCGCACGCGTCGATATTCTTCGCTCTGTCCACGACTTTTTCCGATGATACGGCTTCATGCTTCATGATCGTACCGCTGTCATATTCCGCTACAGAAGCACATCCCGCGACGCCCGTATGCGATACGCCGTCCATGGTCATGCGATAGATATAGTACATCGGTTTTGTCTCTTCAAAAAAGATCTTCCTTTCGATGAACAGTTTTATATTATTTCTGGCCGTCCTGTATACCGCGTTCCAGTAAGTTAATGCACCGCACCAACGAGCTTTTTCCGGCACCGCTCATGCCGATCTCCATGTTCGCGTCCGGTCTGGTGATATGAAGGAAGCTGTAAGGATTTTCGCTTTCTTCTTTCGCCGCAGCCTCCCGATCCACTATGTCGTATGGCGCAGCCGCCACGTCTTTAGCGAGTTCAGCATTAGGCCTGACGGCCCTGAATGGTATGAATGTTGCCATATTTTTATTTCTCCTATCCCTTAGATCCTGCTCCTGTCTACTTTAGACAGCAAAGCCTTTGTGACTTCTTCGATAGACATGCCCGTAGTATCGAGCTCGATCGCGTCATCCGCTTTTCTCAGCGGGTTGAGTTTCCTCGTCATATCGTTGTGGTCTCGCGTCTTTATGTCTGCAAGCACTTTCTCAAGATCCACTTTTTCCCCTTTTGCTATAAGCTCGTCATATCTTCTCTGAGCTCTTTCCTCAGCGGAAGCCGTCATATAGAATTTATATTCGGCGTCTGTTAGCACATTTGTACCGATGTCCCTGCCGTCCATGACGACGCTCTTTGTACGTCCCATCTTTCTCTGTATCTCCACGAGCTTTTCCCTTACCGCGGGGATGGCCGCGCATTCGCTGGCAGCTGCCGATATCTCGGGCTTCCTTATCTCCGCGCTCACCGATCTTCCGTCAAGCAGAGTGTCCCCGCCCGAAAAATCTATGTCTGTATCATCCAGCATAGCAGCCACTTTATCAGTACTTCCTGCCGGTATGCCTTTTTCTTTCATCTTGTAGCCTACAGCGCGATACATCGCCCCGGTATCTATGTAATCTATTCCGAGTTCCCTCGCGACTGCCTTCGCGATCGTCGATTTGCCCGCGCCTCCCGGCCCGTCGATAGCTATTCTTATCATGCCTTACTTCTCCTCATCTGTCTTGAGTTCAGACGTGTGCTCTTCCGATCTCCAAGCATCTTTTCGATCTCAGAAATAAAAGTGCTCACATCCGTGAACTGCCTGTAGACAGACGCGAAACGGACATATGCAACTTCATCAAGGTCCTTGAGTTTATCCATGACAAGTTCGCCGATAAATGAACTCTGTATCTCTTTTTCCATCATATTGTTGAGACCTCTTTCGATCTCATCAGCGACCCTTTCCATATCGGCATATGATACCGGGCGCTTTTCGCACGCCTTCACTATACCGCTCAGGATCTTGTTCTTGTCAAAAGCCTGACGGCTCCCGTCTTTCTTGATCACAACAAGGAGTATCTCTTCAACTTTTTCATACGTGGTGAAACGCTTCCCGCATTTCTCACATTCTCTCCTGCGTCTTATCGCGTGGCCTTCTTCAGTATGCCGCGAATCTATGACTTTTGTGTCGTCGTTTTCGCAATATGGACAACGCATGACCGCACCTCCTACTCAAAACACAAATATTATCGGACCCATGTAATGATTTTACTACATATTGTGGTGCGCAACAAGAATAAACCCAATATCGTTTTTGTCACAAACCTCCCATTATTAAATGGATCTCCACGCGCGAAAAAGGCCCGGCGTTTTCTGCCGGACCTTTCATATCAAAAATTATTATCGGATCATATCACAGTTATCACTCCGCGTAAGCGTAATTCAGATAACGTGTTACGTAATAATACGCGTTGCTCGGTACGCTGCTCGGTACTTTGGCAAACACTTTTTGTGACTCTCCTGCCTTGAGACTGTCCAAAGTCACCTTGGTGCATCCTCCGACAGCACTCCATGAAGACACTTTTTTGTTTTTAAACAGCACCATCAGTTCTACATTATCCAGATCCACATCAGAAGTATTTTTTATTGTGTAATATGTTCCTCCCGGCTCTTTTTGAGCTGAACTTATCGTACAGCGGCTGACCTTGGATACAGGCCTTGACGCTGCTTCGCTTACTTCGATCACCGATGCTATTGGAACACTGCCGGTTTGAAGCGTCGCGTCATACTCTACGCATAGATACTGATTTGCCTCTATAACAGGGACATCGCGCCTCTGCGTCTCTACCACCATTGTATTGCTCGGATCGATGTATTTCATCTCTACTACCCCGGATACAGAGACAGCGTTTTCATTTTTGATCAGTACTATCACCTTTTTCTGGGCTTTTATGTATTGCTTTCTGACGACGATCGGTGCCTTGATTTTGTCCACGACCGTGACCATACATGTTTTGATTTTTGAACCGTATCTTGCGTATATCTTAGCTTTTCCCTTTGACTTTGCTGATACCAGTCCTTTGCTGCTGACCGCCGCGACATCTCTGCCGCTGGATGACCATATGATCTTTTTCTTTGTTCCTTTGACCTTCAGCTGTCCTGTCTCACCCACTGTGAGGGTCATCTTTGACTTGTTGATCTTCACCGCGGCATATGCAGTCTGCGGCATAAGAAAAGTAAAAGCTACAGCAAACACCAGCATTATCGCTATCAGTACCCTCATCGTTTTCAATGATTTTGTCCGCTCCATAGATATTCTCCTCCCTCTCTCGTTTAGATTTCTCTATTTACTCAAAACATTCGAAATAAATAAATATGCTTGCACTAAATTGGAATAAATTTTATATTGTTATTCTATCATTGTGCAGTGGTCAAAGCAAGAATAAAATAATACCGGCAGAACGATATACCAAAAAAGCCGGCACGCTGCCGCGCCGGCCCTTCAAATGTATTTCGTTATTTTTCACTCGAAAGTTTATCGACTACTTTCGCGTTATCGAGCAGATAGTCTTCGACTTTCGCCAGATAGCAGGCATACCATATGTTTTCTTTACCGTTGTAGCTTTCATAAGTCGAACCGTAATTCGTCTTGAACTCGCCATCGGTATAACCCAGCTTGTCGAGAGCGTCACTGATGTACTGCTTGTATTCCTTCTTGCTGACTTTGATGTCCTGCTTGTCCGCAATGTAATAGCACACCATTTCCTTTTTGACTTCAGTCTGCGCCGTCTTCTTGACGCTCTTCTTGAACTTCGACTCGCTCATCCCCATCTTTTCCTTGAGGAATTTGTTGAACGACATATCGTACTGGTCCGCGTAGTTCTGATATTTCTGCGTCATGAACTCAACGATCCTGTTGATCTCCTTGTCAGGATAAAGGTCGTTTCCGTCCTTGTCCTGCTTTAGTTTGAAATTGCTGAGTGTCTCAGCCCACAGATAATCCTTCTGCGCCTGGATCGCGTCCTTGGTCTTTTCCTTTTTTACCGTTTTTTCGATGTATTTTCTGTAACCGCTGATCGTCGTTTCATCGGAGTTGTTCTTGACGAAAGTTTTCGTAAGCTCCGGTACGACCGATACCGATCGAGAGTTTATAGTAACGTCGAAGACGACCTTCTTCCCGGCGTACTCGCTGGTATGATACTCATCCGGGAATGTCAGATGGAGCGACACAGTCGATCCGACTTTCTTCCCGTAAAGACCCTTGTCGAAACCGTCGATATATCCGGATGACCCAAGGGTTATGTCCGTATCATCGGCACTTCCGCCGTCGAACGTCTTGCCGTCTATCTTGCCGACATAGCTTATATTTATCTTCTCGCCCTTCTTGACGGTGCCGGTCTTTACACTTTTTGTCGTTGCCGCGGCTTTGAGCTTGCTATTGATTTCCTTGTCGATCTCTTTGCTCGATACGGTGACCTTGTACGATTTCACTTCGAGCCCGTTATATGTGCCCGCTGTGAGATAATCATCAAGATCATATCCCGAATACGGTCTGCCGCATCCCGAGAACGTGAATGTCACGACGAGACATAACGACAGGAGCACAGCGATTTTGCCAAACTTCATCTTTTCCTCCAGAAACTCCGGATCACAGTACTACGTTTATCTGATCTCCTGCAATATACTTCTTTACATTGTCAGCCGTGATCTCAGCTCTGATGATCATAGCTTCATCTGTAGCGAATGCCACATGCGGTGTAAGGACTGTATTCTTCGCGCTCACAAGAGGATAATCCGCAGGGATAGGTGGTTCCATATCGAACACATCGATGCCGGCTCCCGCGATAGCTCCGCTGTTCAGAGCGTCGGCCAGCGCCGCGTTATCCACTATAGGGCCTCTCGCGCAGTTGATAAAGAGTGCTGTCTTCTTCATGAGCGCGATCTCTTTTTTGCTGATGAGACCTTTTGTCTCCGCGTTGTTTGGAGTATGCAGCGTGATTATATCACTGTTTTTCATGACTTCTTCAAGCGACATATATCTCACGCCCATAGCTTCCGCTTCAGGTTTTTCAGTCCTGCTGTAAGCAATTATATCACATCCGAAAGCGCTCGCTATCTCGATGACCCTCATGCCTATCGCGCCGGTACCAATGACGCCGAGCGTCTTGCCCTTTATCTCCGGTCCCACGAGTCCGCCCTTAGTCCCTCCGGTCCTGACTCTTCCATCACACGGTATGATGTTCCTGTAAAGACTGATGATAAGCCCGAACACGAGCTCAGCCACGCCGTTCGTCGAATATCCGGCAGCATTGCTGACTTTGATACCTTTCGCCTTGCACGCTTCGAGGTCTACATGATCTACACCGGTGAAAGCTACAGCTATATACTTTGCCTTTTCAAATCCATTTATGGCTTCAGCCGGCAGAGGAGTATTGTCGTCGATTATTATATCAGCGTCTTTCCCTCTCTCGATAATGGAAGCCGTATCGGCTTTCTTCTCAGTGTAATAAACAAAATCGTGACCGTCGGCTTTAAGATCCGACATAAGATCCTGAACTAATTTTTCTTCCACAGCAAGTGGTTCCAAACATACGATTTTCATGTTTACCTCTTTTCTCCTATTATTGATTTAGATTTATTATTCGCAAAAACCCCCGTCACTCAATCCTGGATCCGGAGGTTTTAACTTCTCATTTATGACGGATGCCGTCCTGCTATTTCACAGCCTCTTTCGCTGTCTCGCAGAGTTTCGCGAATGCGGCCTCGTCATTGATAGCCATCTCCGCGAGCATCTTTCTGTTGATGTCGATTCCCTTGATCTTGAGACCGTTCATCAGTCTGCTGTACGAGATACCATTCGTTCTCGCGCCCGCATTGATCCTTGCGATCCACATCTGTCTGTACTGTCTCTTCTTGAGCTTTCTGCCCATCTGAGCGCTTCTCAGCGATCTCATAACAGCCGGGTTGGCCGCTCTGAATACCTTGCTCTTTGTGCCATAGAAGCCCTTTGCCTGCTTAAGAATCTTTTTATGTCTCTTATGAGCGTTTACGCCCTTCTTTACTCTTGCCATTTATGTTTCCTCCTTACACTACTTTCCCATCGAGTTCTTGATTCTCTTCTGATCTGCCGAAGTCAGAGTCGTAGCCTTTCTCAGGCCTCTCTTTCTCTTCTGGCTCTTCTTTGTAAGGATGTGGCCCTTGTATGCTTTGTTTCTCTTGAGCTTGCCTGAACCTGTCACCTTGAATCTCTTGCACGCGCCTCTGTGAGACTTCATTTTCTTTCCTGCCATTTTATATTTCCTCCTAAAATCAGTAGTCTTATTTATCCTTCTTGGCCTTGCTCTTGCCGTCGGATTTTGGCGTCAAAAACATTATGAGACTCCGGCCCTCGAATTTAGGCCTCTTTTCGATGTCCGCAAACTCACTCACTTCGTCGGCAAATTTATTCATGACATCAAAGCCCTTGTCTTTGTAATCACGCTCCCTGCCTCTGAACCTGAGGCTTACCTTGACCTTATCGCCGTTCTTCAGGAATTTTGTCGCGGTATTAGCCTTTACCTCGATATCATGATCTCCTATGAAGACGGACAGTCTGATCTCTTTGACCTCCGTAGTATGCTGTTTTTTCTTTGCTTCTTTTTCTCTTTTCTGAAGCTCGTAACGATATTTTCCGTAATCGAGTATCTTGCACACCGGCGGTTTCGCGTTCGGCGATACGCATACCAGATCGAGATTCTTCTCTTCTGCCTGCGCGAGCGCGTCTCTCTTGCTCATGATACCGAGCTGTTCTCCGTCGCCGCTGATGACTCTGACCTCGCTTGCGCGGATCGCGTCGTTGATCATCGTAGTCTCTTTACTAATGGTTTTGCACCTCCCTAATAAATAAAATCAAAAGCGGATAAAAAGATTTATCCGCCTGAAAACGCACATAGTGCCGTCTTATCATATTTGACCTAACAAGCTTTCGCCGGCAGGTGAGAAGCGGATAACTTCTTCTTCCACTCCGCTATAATACCATCCGCCGGCCCGCATGTCAAATGTTTTATCCAAGTACCTTCTTGAATATAGCCACTCCCTTCTCCATTTCCTCAACAGAAATAGTGAGAGGCGGGAGAAGTCTGATCTTCTCCACAGCGGTCAGCGCCATGAGACCGTTTTTCAGAAGCTCCGGCACCACATCATCCGCTTTCTTAGTCTTTAATTTGACTCCCATCATAAGGCCGAGCCCTGTTATCTCTTCCACTTCATCTATCGCGCCGAGCTCATTGCGCAGATATTCCGACTTTTTCCTGACTTCAGCGAGAAACTCGTCGTTCATCCTGTCCACCGCGTAACACGCGCCCGCGCACACTACAGGGTTCATGCCGAATGTCGATCCCTGCTCACCCGGCTTCAGCACGCCGCTCAGCTTTTCATTGCAGATGACGCCGCCGATAGGCAGCCCCGCGCCGATGCCCTTGGCGAACGACACCAGATCAGGATGTATCCCGTACTGCTGGTAAGCAAAGAACGAACCGGTCCTTCCGGCGCCGGCCTGCACCTCATCGATTATCAGTATGATATCCTTATCGTCACAGATCTTCTGCACGCCCTGCACAAAATCCTTGTCGAGCCCGATGACTCCGCCTTCGCCCTGTACGATCTCCATGATCACAGCGCACGGATCGTGCTCAGCCACAGCTTCTTCCATGCTGCCGAGATCATTCGCCTTCGCGTAATAGAATCCCGGAGCGAACGGGTCGAAGTATTTGTGGAATCTGTCCTGCCCAGTTGCAGTAACGGTAGCGATCGTCCGTCCATGGAACGAGTCGTACAGCGAGATGATCGAGTTTTTCTGGTGGTCGGCCATCGTATTGCCGTACTTCCTCGCGATCTTGAACGCCGTTTCATTTCCTTCGCCGCCCGAGTTAGCGAAGAACACCTTGCTCATGCCCGTCTTTTCGACGAGTTTTTTCGCGAGCAGCGCTCCCGGCTCACTGTAAAAAAGGTTCGAGCAGTGCTGGAATTTGTGCAGCTGCTCCTCAACCGCCTTTATCCATCCTTCATCCGAGAAGCCGAGCGAATCGACACCTATGCCCGCGGTGAAGTCGATGTATTCTTTTCCGTCTTTATCATACATAGTCGCGTTCTTTCCGTGATCGCACATCATGTCATAACGTCCGTAAGTATTCAGGACGTATTCTTTATCTAGTTTCTTGATCTCTTCTGCTTTCATCGTAGTATTTCCTTTCTTTTTCGCTGAGTACAGCCGTGCCGACGCCCTTGTCCGTGAATATCTCCATAAGGAGGCAGTGCGGTATAGTACCGTCAAGTATATGGACCCTCGTAACGCCATTATCTATCGCGTCGATGCAGTTGTTCAGTTTTGGAAGCATCCCTCCGTCTACTGAACCGTCCTTGATGAGCTGTTTTGCTTCATTCACATAGAGTTCAGATATCACGGATTCCGGATCATCAGGATCCTTATATACTCCTTCTATATCCGACAGGAACGCGAGTTTGTTCGCTTTCATTTCCTCAGCTATCGCGCTCGCCACATAATCCGCGTTTATGTTATATGCCTGTCCGTCCGCGTCTACTCCCAGCGGATATATTATCGGAAGGAAGTCATCGTCTATCACTTCCTGGAGCATCTCTCCGTCGACATGCTCTATCTCTCCCACATACCCTATATCGCGGCCGTCCGGTTTCTTTTTCGAGACTTTCAGCATACTGCCGTCCATCCCGCTCAGGCCTATCGCCCTGACACCGAGCTTTCCGGCCATCTTGACCAGGTCGTTGTTGACCTTGCCAAGCACCATCTCCGCTATCTCAAGAGTTTCCGCGTTCGTCACCCTGAGACCGTTGTAAAATTCCGGCTCGATATTTTCCTTCCCGAGCCACTTGCTTATCGCCTTGCCGCCGCCGTGTACGATGATAGGCTTGAATCCTACCAGCTTCAGAAGCACCACGTCCGCTATGACACTGCGCTTCAGCTCTTCGCTTTCCATCGCGGCTCCGCCGTATTTTATAACGATGATCTTTCGATTGAAACGCTGTATATACGGCAGCGCCTCGATAAGCACTTCAGCCCTGTCCAGATATTTCTGATTGACCATTTTATTGTCCTTTCCAATGAATATAGAATCTTCCTGATCTCGCCTCAATATCATTATGACCTGTACTCCCCATTTATCTTGACATAATCGTAGGTCAGATCGCATCCCCAGGCGTACGCCTCGCTTTCACCGTCGTTTATGTCTACATCTACAGTAACTTCATCTTCTTTCAATATCTCCAGCGCTTTCTCCTCGTCGAAAGGCATCGACGCCGATCCGTCACACACATCGACCGACCCTTTAGCCGAGCTTATCGTCACATCTATATCGTCCGTCTCGAAATCAGCCGGAGTATATCCTATCGCGCAGAGCACCCTTCCCCAGTTCGCGTCATTGCCGAACATGGCCGCCTTGAAAAGCGACGAGCAGATTATATTCTTCGAAATGAGTCTCGCTGTGTCTTTCGTAGGAGCATTCACTACATGAGCTTCGATGAGCTTCGTGCAGCCTTCTCCGTCTCCCGCGATCTTCTTCGCGAAAGTGACGCTCACTTCATGCAGCGCGGCTTTGAAATTATCGAAGTCCTCGCCTTCGCCGTTGATCACGCTGTTTCCGGCCATGCCGTTCGCGATGATCGAAAGCGTATCGTTCGTCGATGTATCTCCGTCTATGCTCACCTGGTTGAAACTGTCCTTCACTTCGAAGTCGAGCGCTCTCTGCAGCATCTGCGCGGTGATGGCGCAGTCTGTCGTCATGAAACAGAGCATCGTCCCCATATTGATGTGGATCATGCCGCTGCCCTTGGCCATGCCTCCGAGAGTGCATTCCTTCCCGCCGGCCATGAATGTGACCGCGGTCTGCTTGTCGAGAGTGTCCGTAGTCATGATAGCGTGAGCGGCTTTGTCTCCGCCGTCAGCTGAAAGTCCCTTGACCAGTTCAGGTATGCCCTTTTCGAACGGCTCTCCCGGCATCGGTTTCCCGATGACGCCCGTCGATGTCACGATGACATCTTCCGCGCTTATGCCGGTCTCCTTCGCGACGAGCTCCGCGTTCGCGATCGCTCTTTCCTCGCCGTCGGCGTTGCATGTGTTCGCGTTCACGCTGTTGCACAGCATCGCCTGCGCGACTCCGTTCTCCAGATGCTTTTTATCTACTAGTATATGTGCCGCCTTTACTTTATTTGAAGTATATACGGCCGCCGCGGCTCCCGGGCATTCGCTCAGCACGAGCGCCATATCGTCCTTGTCCGCCTTCGGATCTCCAAGTCCCCCGAACGCGCCCCACGCTTTGAATCCCTTCGCGGCGCATACTCCGCCTTCCACGTGTTTCATTTCCATCTCTATATCAGTCCTTTCGTCTCTTCTATCCCGAGCATGATATTCATATTCTGCACGGCGGCGCCCGAAGCGCCTTTCCCGAGATTATCGAATCTCGATACGAGCAGCGGCCTGTCATCGTTTCCTGTTACGAATATCTCCGCTATGTTCGATCCCGCCAGGATGTCTCCGTGTATGAATCCGTCATCCGGTACATCGTCCATGATCCTGATCAGCTTTTCACCGTCGTAATGCTCTTTATATACTTCTTTTATATCCGACAGCGACGCGGCCTTCGCGAGCGCGCTCTTATGGAGAGGTACCGTCACTACCATGCCCGCGTAAAAATCCCCCACTATCGGGCTGAATACAGGCGGCTCAGCTATCCCTGTCATCTTGACCATCTCCGGGATATGCTTGTGCTGCTGACCAAGAGCGTACTGCCCCGGGCTCGTGAGGAAGCTGTCTCTCCCGTCTTTCTCGTGATTTGCTATCATCTTCTTGCCGCCTCCGGAATATCCGGTCACGGTGAACGCCGACAGCGGATAATCAGCTGAGATGATCCCCGCGTCTATGAGCGGTCTCACGAGCAGGATGAATCCCGTCGCGTGACATCCCGGATTCGCCACTCTCGCGCTTCCCGCGATGAGTTCTCTCTGCCCTTCGCAGAGCTCCGGAAGGCCGTATACCCATCCGTCCTGCGTCCTGTGAGCTGTCGAAGTATCTATTATCTTAGCGTCAGAAGGTGCCGCGTTTGCCGTCTCATCGGCTGCCGCGTCCGGAAGGCATAGTATAGAGACATCCGCCTCATCGATTTTTCTTACCTTCTCATCCAGATCCTTTCTCAGATCCTCCTGTATATTTATTATCTCGATATCGTCCCTGCGGCTGAGATACTCATGTATCCTAAGTCCGGTCGTTCCATTCTGTCCGTCTACAAAAACCTTGTAACTCAATTGTCTTTTCTCCTATACTGAAATTCTATAATGCGTATATAATAAACCCCTGATCGGTCAAAATCAAGGGTCTTTTGTAAATTTTCTTATAAAAATGTATATTTATTCACTAAAGCGATATACACAGCCAGTCCGGCAACGAGCACTTTTTCGTCAAAATCAAAGTCTGCCGTATGCAGCGCCTCATTTGTCCCCGTTCCCAGGAAAAAGTATATCGCCGGTTTGTACCTGCCGAAGAAGGAAAAATCATCCGAGATCATTTCCGGCTTTTCCTTCCTCACCACACCTTCTTCTTCAAGAACAGGAAGGATCTTCTCATATAGCTCCGCGTCATTCAGCACCGGCGGATAACCCGCGCTGAAATGCAAATTGAACTTTGCCCCCGTCTTCTTGCTTATATCATCCGCGATATCTGATATACATTCCTGCAGATGCCTGAACAGCTTGCTGTCGTACCCGCGCATAGTCCCGTTCATTTCGACCGACCCCGCGAGGATGTTCCTCATAGTCCCGCCGTGGAACTTGCCCATATTGATCACCGTCGTCTTCCCCTCAGGCGTCTCGTCGCGTCTCATCTGATACACATAATGCAGAAACTCCACTGACGCGTTGATCGCGTCTATCCCGTCGCCCTTGTTCGCCGCGTGAGCGCTCTTGCCGCGCACTTTCACATCTATCTCCGCCGACTGAGCCATCATCGCGCCCGGCCGTGTCATTACTACACCTTTCTCCCCGAATGGCCACATGTGCGTACCGAACACCGCCTGCACATTCTTTTCATCCAGGATGCCCGTCTTGCATATATTCTCCGCGCCGCCGAGGCCTTCCTCGTTCGGTTCGAATATGATCAGTATATTCTGCGGCAGGTCTTTCTTTTTATTGCAGTAACGCGCGAGAGCGAGCGCCATCGCCATGTGTCCGTCGTGTCCGCACGCGTGCATCATCCCTTCGTGCGTCGACACATATTCACACTGCTCATTTTCGGTGATACGAAGAGCGTCCATATCGCATCTGAACGCGAGCGATGTCTCCTTCCCGAAATCGAAAAACGCGGTGAGGCCGCTTTCCATGAATTCGCCGATCTCGCATTTCATCCCCCGGAGAATACCCAGCACATAGGCTTTTGTCTCCGGAAGGTCGTCGAGCACTTCAGGTATCTCGTGCAGTGCCCTTCTGTCGGCCTTCATACCTTCGTAATATTTTTTCGCTTCATTTTTATATAACATAGTGTTCTCCCATTCAATGCTCCCTGAGATGTGCTATTATATCATAAATATATCTCAAAAGGGTTGTAATTGCGTCGATTTTAAGATAATATAGTGGTCAATCGAAAAAGTAAATGCAGATTAGAGGAAGCGGAGCAGATGAAAACATGTCAGCCGGCAGGCGTATATCATGTCAGAGGCAATCTCCGCCGAACTGTATGGTCAGGCATGGCCCTGCAGTGGGGTCGCGGTCAACAGCCGCGGCACTGTCTACGAAAGTAGGTGCGCTATAGCTGCGGTCGATCAGATGTTGACCGGTAAGAGCATAGCCCTTGCCGGCTTTTATTTTTTAAGAAGGAGAGAAACAGTTACAATGTTGAAAATCAGTGATGTTTGCGTCAGAAGACTGGCGCGCGAACTTGGCACTCCGCTCCAGATCTTTGATCAGGCGGCTATCGAAAAGCAGCTCAGCACTGCTCAGGAAAACTTTCGTTCTGAGATGTTCGATACTGAAGTAGCATATGCTACAAAAGCGTTCGGCTGCGGAGCGATGTATAAAATAGTGAATGATGCAGGCGCGTATCTCGATGTCGTCAGCGGCGGAGAGATGTACGGCGCTCATAAAGCCGGCATGGATATGGACCGCGTCTTCTTCCACGGCAACAGCAAGACTGAAGAAGAGATCGAGCAGGCTCTCGAGCTTGGATGCGGCACTATCGTGCTCGACAATATAGGCGAAGCGGAGAAGCTCGTAAGGATCTCAGACAAGATGGAAAAAGGCATCGATGTGGTGCTTCGTATAAACCCGGGCATTGAAGCCCATACTCACGAATATGTCATTACAGCCAATATAGATTCGAAGTTCGGTATATCCGTTAAAAAGACTTCTGACATACACCGCGTGATGAGCATCGTGGACGATGGAAGATTCCTGAACTTCAAAGGTTTCCACATGCATATCGGTTCGCAGATCACGGATCCTGACTCGTTCGGAAAAGCGATCGAGACGATGAGCGCGTTCGCGGATGATATATGTGAGCGCAGCGGATACGCCGCCGAGTTCATAAGCCTCGGAGGCGGCTTCGGGATCAAATACACTGAATCCGACAAGCCTGTCCCTCTCGGCGAGATGGCAAGATATTCGATAAAGAAATGCGAAGAGGTATTCGGGAAGGCGAAAGTCAGACCTAAACGTCTCTGCATCGAGCCGGGACGCTCGGTGGTAGGAGAAGCCGGAGTATCTGTATATAAGGTAGGTTATCTCAAGGATACGGAGACTCTGCACTACGCGTTCGTAGACGGCGGCATGTCGGACAATATCCGCCCTGCCCTTTACGGATCGGAATACACCTGCGCGATCGTCAATAAAGAAAACGATGAGCCGAAAAGACATTACTGCATCGCGGGCAAAAACTGCGAATCCGCGGACATCATCATCCATGACGCGTTCCTGCCGGAGCTGCACGAAGGTGATTACCTGATAGTTTACGCCACAGGCGCTTATGGATATTCGATGGCCAGCAACTACAATAAGTGCGGCAGGCCGCCGGTGGTTTTCGTCAAAGACGGCGAAGCGAGACTCGTTATAAAACGCGAGACTTACGAAGATATGACAACACTTGAAACTGATGAAAGGATCGAACTATGAACACTGTAATGAAGTTCAGCGGAGCGGTGATCGATTCTCCGGAAAAGATCCGGAAGATCGCCGAGGACATCGCTGAGAGAAAGATCCCGGACTACGGTCTCGCTGCAGTCACCTCGTCGCCGGGAGGCGTCGGCACGGGAACTGAGCAGGCTGAGGCGCTGACTGAGGAGCTGATAAAATGCTCTGTGGACGCTGTATTCGTGAAGGACGGAGACATCAATGCTATTAAATCGGCGGTGCAGTCCGGCAAGGTACCGGTCTCGCCGGGAGCGCTCGATAAGGATGTCGATCCCGATACTACGGCCGTCATCGTCGCGGCGCATCTCAGATGGGACTGCGAGTTCGTCCGCGAGGGCGGAGCGATAAGGTCGGCTGACCCGGTGTATTATCCGGACGCGGCTGAGCGCAGGTTCCTGACATATGACGAAGTCATGGAGCTTTCCAACCTCGGAGACTGGGTGGTCGAAGGCAAAGCTATTGAGATCGCAAAACGAAATCATGTGAGGATCCTCGCGATCGGACCTCTTGAAAAAGACAGAAGAAAAGGAACATTCATCATGAACAATACAAATCTGCTCGTGGATAACACCCCTGTGACGGGGATAAGTGTAAAGGAAGACATAGAGGTCTTCACATTCAAAGGGATAAAAGAAAACACAGGAGCAGCGGCGAAATGCTTCGCTCTCCTGGACGATCTGAAGATAAACGTCGATATGATATCACAGCAGGTCGATGATGACGGAAGCTGCTCCATATCGTTCAGCTGCACGAAAGATCAGGGCGGAAAGCTCGAAGATAATATGAGCGGGAACCCGGCGTTCAGCGGCATTACTGTAGAGAGCAGAAAGGGTCTCTCGATGATATCGCTCGTCGGCGCGGGCATGGCTTCATATGTCGGAGTCGCGGCGAAGTTCTTCAAGGTCCTCGACGAGGAAAATATAAAGTTCTACAACATTAGCACATCCGAGATCTCGATACAGATCACTGTTGCCAGCGAGGATAAGGGCAATGCCGTTATCTCTCTCGGACGGGCATTTGGGATATAACTTGTAAGGAGGTTACAACAATGAGTATTTTTAAGGGATCAGCAGTGGCAATGATCACGCCGTTCAATGATGACATGAGCGTGAATTACGATAAACTGCGCGAGCTGGTAAACTGGCAGATCGAAAACGGTACGCAGGCGATCCTCGCTCTTGGCACTACGGCTGAAAGCCCATGCCTGACGACGGAAGAACGCGACAATATCGTCGAGCTCGTCATCAAGGAAGTCAATGGCAGAGTACCTGTCATCGCGGGATCGGGTTCGAACTGCACTGAGATCGCGAAGCAGACTTCTATCAAATATGAGAAGATGGGCGCAGATGCTCTTCTCGTCATCACACCGTTTTACAACAAGACGACTATGGCGGGCCTGAAGGCGCATTTCAAGACTGTAGCGGACGCTGTCCACACACCTATCATCATGTACAATGTACCGGGCAGAACGGGCATGAGCTTCGACTACCCTACTATGGCTGAGATCAGTCAGTATGATAACATCGCGGCTGTGAAAGCGGCGAGCGGCGACATGGGTCTCGTCTGCAAATGCGCGAGATGCATAAATGATGATTTCGATATCTATTCGGGCAACGATGATATCACAGTACCTCTTATGAGTGTCGGCGGAAACGGCGTCATCTCGGTACTCGCGAATCTCTGTCCGAAAGAGACTGCTGATATCTGCAAGCCTGCTCTCGAAGGTGACTTCGCGGCGGCCGGGAAGATGCAGCTCAAGTATCTCGAGCTCATCAACGATCTCTTTATCGAGACGAACCCTATCCCTATCAAGGAAGCAATGAACATGGCCGGTCTCAACGCCGGACCGTGCAGACTGCCTCTCGTACCTATGCAGGATAAGAACCGCGAGAAGCTGAGAGGCGAACTCAAGAACCTCGGGATCATATAACACAAGCACAAAGCAAGGAGAGCCATAAAAATGGATATAGCTATACTCGGATACGGCGCGATGGGTCACATGATCGAAGATACAGCAAATGCGTCGGGCATAAACGTTGCCGCGGCTATTGAGCCTCAGAACGGTGAGTCACTGCTCGATGTAAAGAAAGATGTCGATGCCGTACTCGACTTCTCCAATCCGGCCAATCTTCAGATGATGGTCGATTACGCGGAGAAGAAAACAGGAGAAGGAAAAGCCCCGGCGTTCATCATAGCTACGACAGGATATACAGATGAGCAGCTTGAAACTATCAGCAAACTTTCCGAAAAGGTCCCTGTCGTACACACATCGAACTTTTCATACGGGATCAATATCATGGAGGATGTCCTTCGCAGTATCACTCCGATACTTGAAAACGATTTCGACATGGAAGTCATCGAGATGCATCACAACCGCAAGCTCGACGCTCCGAGCGGCACAGCTCTGATGCTGGCAAACGCGATGGATCCTGATGGTGAATACGAAAAGGTCCTCGGAAGATCCGGGAACTGCAAAAGGCAGAAGAAGGAGATCGGCATAAACGCTATAAGAGGCGGCACTGAAGCCGGCACTCACACTGTCATTTACGCCGGTACCGATGAGATCCTCGAGATCACTCACAGAGCGAGCTCCCGGAAAATATTCGCGGTAGGCGCTCTTAAGGCTGCAGGATTCGCCGCGGGAAAAGGAAACGGACTATACGACATGCACGATGTACTTAAAGGCTGAAGAAAGGAAACCCATACTTAATGAACGCGCAGGAAATAATTGATTATATAAGCAACTCAAAGGGAAAGACTCCCGTAAAACTATATCTAAAGACCAGCCGCGGGATCGATTTCCCTGGCTGCAAAGTTTTCGGAGCCGACGGCAAGGCCGGAGACAGCATCGTCTTTGGTGACTGGGCCGACATCGGTCCCGTCCTCGAAGCAAACAGCGACGCGGTCATAGATAAAGTAATAGAAAACGATAGAAGGAATTCAGGCGTCGGCCTCCTCGATATGAAGGAAGTCAAAGCGCGTATCGAGCCGGGAGCGACTATAAGGGAAAAGGTCGATATCGGCGAGAACGTGGTCATCATGATGGGAGCTACTATAAACATCGGCTCTGTCATCGGTGACGGCACGATGATCGACATGAACGCTGTCCTCGGCGGCCGCGCTACTGTCGGCAAGAACTGCCACATCGGAGCGGGCACTGTGCTCGCCGGCGTTGTAGAGCCCGCGTCAGCTACTCCTGTCATCATCGAAGACGGAGTCCTGATCGGCGCGAACTGCGTCGTGCTCGAAGGCGTAAGAGTCGGAAAAGACTCAGTCGTCGCGGCCGGATCTATAGTGGTCGAAGATGTCCCTTCCGGCGTAGTAGTCGCCGGGACACCTGCTAAAGTCATCAAAAAGAAAGACGCAAAGACCGACTCAAAAACAGGCCTGGTCGACTCACTGAGAAACGTGAAATAGCAGTCACAAGAGCATTTTGCTTGATGAGGACCACGCCATTCCAAAACAGGCCTGGTCGACTCACTAAGAAACGTGAAATAGCAGTCACAAGAGCATTTTGCTTGATGAGGACCACACCATTCCAAAACAGGCCTGGTCGACTCACTGAGAAACGTGAAATAGCAGTCACAAGAGCAAAAAACTTGAAAGAAAACATAAAATTGTTTTTCGGAAACCGAATCAAAAACATGACCACCGGCTCAGCCGGTGGTTTGCTTTTGGCCCTAGAAGGGCCCTTT
>CALDNM010000215.1 GCA_937915045.1 uncultured Clostridia bacterium | reverse complement strand
TTTCTATGCTATTTTGTGACAGCGAGGATCTCGATCTCACATTTCGCGCCTGCCGGGATATCCTTGACAGCTACGCATGAACGAGCCGGTTTGCTCGTAAAATATTTTGCGTATACTTCATTGAAAGCTCCGAAATCAGCGATGTCCGCGAGGAAGCATGTAGTCTTGATGACATTGTCGAATGTAAGGCCGTTCGCTTCGAGGATAGCCTGTACGTTCTTGCATGACTGCTCTGCCTGATCAGTGATGCTTTCCGCTGTGATCTTGCCTGCTGCAGGATCGATCGGGACCTGTCCGGATGCAAAGAGGAATCCGTTCTCAGCAATTGCCTGTGAATATGGTCCTATAGCTGCAGGGGCTTTGTCTGTTGATGTTACTTTAAACATAATATTATCTCCTTTTTCCTTTTTTCCTTAGCGCTTATATTGCTCTTTACCTATATTATATTCTGCAATAAATTTTAGTCAATCAATAATATTTTATTAACGAAGAAAATCACGCAAGTCCCGGGAACCCAAGCTGCCTGAGCGCCTCAAAGAGTATTATATTGGCAGAATTAGCCAGGTTCAGCGATCTTGTCCTTGTGTTTTCACTCATCGGTATCCTTATCGCCCGGTCCTCATGCTCCGCGATGAAAGGCCTCGGAAGCCCGGCAGTCTCTCTCCCGAAAAGGATCATGTCTTCATCTTTGAAATCTACGTCAGTATAATACTTCCCGCCCTTTGTCGTCGAAAGCCACATCCTGCGTCCCGCGTATTCCTGCATGAACTGCTCAAGACTGTCGTGCACTTCCATCTTTACGTACGGCCAGTAATCGAGCCCCGCTCTCCTTACGCTCTTTTCATCTATATCGAATCCCAGGGGTTTTACGAGATGCAGCACGCTGTTCGTTATAGCGCAGCTTCTCGCGATGTTCCCTGTATTCGGTGGTATCTCCGGTTCTACAAATACTACGTGTAATGCCATATTTTTTCCCTCCGTGTATATAATAGTAAAAAAAACGATTAATATAAAGACAAAATCGGGCAAATGTTGTATAATTTGTGCATTATTGATAAAACCGGCCTGTAAAGGCATATTATGAACTGGAGGTAATTTGATGAAAACAGTTAGAGTCGGTCTCCTGGGCTTCGGCAACGTTGGCTCGGGAACGTATGATACGCTTAAGATGAATATGGGAAAGATCGAGCGTGAGACCGGCGTCACCTTCAGCATAGATAAAGCTCTTGTACGTGATCCTTCGAAGCCAAGGCGCTCTGAAGCGCCGGCTGCTATCTTTACCTGCGACGCGTACGATATAATCGGGAACCCTGATATAGATATCGTATGTGAACTTCTCGGAGGTATCGAGCCATCGACAAAGTACATGCTCGACGCTATGAAGAGCGGTCAGCATGTCGTATCCGCGAACAAGGCGGCTATAGCGGCGAATTATCCTGAGCTTACAAAGACAGCTAAAGACAATAATGTCGAATTCAGGATCGAGGCGTCAGTATGCGGAGGCATACCTGTCCTCTCGTGCCTGACATCAGTTCTCGGCGCGAATGACTTCTCGGAGATCATGGGCATATGCAACGGCACTACGAACTACATCCTTACGCAGATGACGGATTTCGATCTCGAGTACGCTGACGTACTCAAGGTCGCTCAGGAAAAAGGTTTCGCCGAGGCGGATCCTACGGCTGATGTCGAAGGTCTCGACGTGGCGAACAAACTGTCGATCCTCATAGCGCTCGCGTTCGGAAAATACGTACACCCAAAAGATATCCCGACAACGGGAATTACTGCAATAACGAAAGATGACATCGCCGCCGCGACAGCGCGCAAATGCAAGATCAAACTGATCGGCAAAGCGACTAAGCACGATGACGGCAGTCTCGAATACAGCGTAGAGCCGGTCGAACTTCCGGCAGCGCATCCGCTCGCGGGTGTCAGCAACGAATTCAACGCGGTGTTCCTCACGGGGAACGCGGTCGACGACCTGATGTTTTACGGAAAAGGCGCGGGACCGCTGCCGACGGGAAGCGCTGTAGCCGGAGATGTGCTTGAGATAGGAAAAGCGATCGCGAAATGCGAAGCTTGTGATAAATAGGAACGGAGGAAATGAGTAAAATGAGTCTTTACAGTGAATGGCAGGAACTTATCGGTGATCAGTCGCAGGATACGGTCGACGAATTCTGGAAGGAATACAGCGACGCGGAGACGCGCATATACAGCGGTTTCCTCGATGATCCTTCAGCAGGTTTCAAGGGCAATTTCAAGGAGCTGGCCGACAAGTACGAAACTCGTCCGGTCATATTCATGGGATTTCTGGATGGCGCTCAGCAGAGCATCACAAACCCGTTCGAGCTTGAAAACATTGACGAGTCTTCAGATATCGAGCTGAAGTTCGATCTTGAGAAACTGCTTTTCAACATGATGAAGGCCGGTGCCGATTATCTGTACGGTCTCCCTCAGTGGAACAGCGTGCTCGGTGAGGACAAGGTCATGGAGATCGCCAGGAAATATAAAAAGTCAAAGACGATCGTCAAGAAAAAACGCCCCGGCAGAAACGAACCATGCTGGTGCGGCTCAGGCAAGAAGTACAAGTTCTGCCACATGAAGAGCGACGAAGAAGAAGCAGCGAAGGATAACTGATCAGATACACTTGATACAAAAAGCCCGGCCATACGGCCGGGCAATTATTTTTTTGACTTACAGGTTTTTATTTTCCAATACAACAGCAGCTTTGCCTGTG
>CALDNM010000214.1 GCA_937915045.1 uncultured Clostridia bacterium | reverse complement strand
TCTATTTTGCTGTGAGTTCAGTGGCGATATATTCTCCGATGAGTCTATAGCCCTCGACTGTCGGATGCACGCCGTCATGATACTTCGCGTAATCCGCGTATAATTCCTGGACATCTATAAAGCGCGAGTTTTCGATTTTATCCATATCGAAGAGAGACCTAAGTCTGCAACTAAGATCTTTGAGCTGTGAGTTCACGTGTTCGTACGCGGAGATATCACAGTCCGCCCAGCAGACAGCTGCCTGCGCGGGTCTGCAGAGAGGCGGAGAACATACAGCAATCCGGATATTTTTCTTTGACGCGTACGCGGCCATTGATCTGATGTTTTCAACTGTCTCATCAACGCCGCAGATATCGAAGATATAATCGTTCGCTCCGCAGAGTATAAGTATGATGTCAGCTCCCGCGTCTGCCTCGTATCCGAACCTGATATTTATATCGGCGGACGACTGTCCGGAGATGCCCTTGTTAAGCACATCCCATCCTGCTTTACTTTTTATCACCGCGGGGAAACTTACGTCTCTCTCAAACGGAAAACCATCGACTATACTGTCCCCTATACAAATGAGTTTCATACCGGACTCCTTCCAATGATAACAGTATAACATCGGTCATCAAAAAATAATTGATGAAATCGCGCTTTGACATTATAATGTATTAAAGGCGCTGAGCGTTTTATCATTTATTAGGCTCTGGTGTCGGACATTATTTTAGAGTGACATAGAGGGGGATGAAATGAAAGTAATATTGGAGATGTACAAACGGACGCTGAAACTTCTGAGGAGAAATCTCAGGTCCCTTGTTGAGTTTGAGATCGTATATAAATTGATAGCAGTAATCGTCGCGACGCCGCTGCTGTACTGGCTTTTCAGCCTTACTTTCAAGATCGCCGGTATAAGCTATGTTTCGAATGACAATATCAAAAATTATCTGACAAGCCCGCTGGCGTGGCTGATGATAATTATAGTCCTCGCAATACTGGCCTTCGTGTCGCTGTTCGATATAGTGGCAGTGATAGAAGCCATGCACGCTTCAGCTTTCGATAAAGATATAGCTGTCTCACAGATGTTCCGAGGGGGACTCGCGGGCGCGAAGCATGTATTCCACTGGAGAAACTGGCTGATGGTCATATTCGTTGTGCTCATTGTGCCGCTGACGAATGTCGTCGCAGTCTCCGGATTCGTATCCAGTATAAAGATCCCGGGATTCATAATGGATTTCATAGAGGCGAACAAAGCGCTTTCAGTGCTGACCGCATGCTTCGGAGCTGTCCTCGTGCTGATGGCGTTCAAACTCGGCTTCTGCATCCATACGTTCTCCCTTGAAAAATGCAATTATCTGGAGGCCCGCAGAAGGAGCCTCACACTTATGAAGGGCAATTATATCCGCTCTCTGATAAGCATCCTGCTTTGGGAATTCTTTATAGAAGTGGCGTGCTTTGTGATCATCGTGATCCTTTCAGCAATCTCTTTCCTGGTCATAAAGCTGGTATGCTTCCGGACGGTCGAGTATTCTGTCGCGCTCATAACAGTATATATAATCATAATAGCTGTCACAGCTCTTCAGGGTATCATCTCAGTACCGCTGGTGTTCGCGCACCTTAGCGGCGAATATTACGAGTACAAAGAGCAGAAAGGGCAGGAGCTCGAAGAGCCGATCGAATACTCGAAATCATCAATGAAGAAAAAGACGCGCAACGTCATGGCAGTCATCATAGCCATTACTGTGATAGGGCTCGTAGGAGTCGCGGGGCACGGATACTATACGGATTTTCAGTATTTCAAGCAGGTGTCGAACAGACCTGAAATCTGCGCGCACAGAGGGTATTCTCTGGTGGCGCCGGAAAACAGCATGCCGGCCTTCAAACAGGCGATCAAGGAAAATGTCGACTGGATCGAACTGGATGTCCATGAGACTAAGGACGGAGTTATAGTAGTAACGCATGACGCGGACATCAAGCGTATCGCGGGAGTTGACAAAAACGTGTACGATCTTACTTACGCGCAGCTCGAAAAGTACGATGTGGGATCGTGGTTCTCGAGTAAATATAAGGGGCTGCATGTGTCCACACTCGATGAAGTCATAAAGGTCTGCAAAAAAGGACATGTGAAACTGCAGATCGAACTCAAACCTACAGGACACGAAAAGAACTTTGAAAAGAAGGTCATCAATGTCGTTGAAAGGAATCATTTCGAAAAGAAATGCATGCTCGCGTCGCTGAACGCTGACTGCCTGAAGACGATAAAAAAGGATACTAACAAAGTGAAGACGCTGTATATAATGGCGGTCGCGATAGGAGAGGTACCGCAGATCAAGTTCGCGGACGGCTTCAGCGTGGAGGAATCGTTCGTAAAAACCGACCTGGTAAATACGATACATAAATCGGGCAAGCAGATATTCGTCTGGACAGTGAACACTAAAGATGATGTGCGGGCCATGGAAGAAGCCAGAGTGGATGTCATACTCACGGACGATCCGGTCATGGTCAAAGAGAGTATGAATTACAACTACATGAATGAAGGCGTCGGCAAGGTCGTAGGCTGGTTCTTCAGCTATCAGGGATAGAGAAAAACAGATATGTTATTTAAGATCCGGGAGGGTGTGAAAACCTTCTCGGGTCTTATTGCTTTATCATAATGAAGCATAGCTTATATTTATTATCGAAAAGTCTAATTGGAACGGTTCGGATTTGTAATGGACTACGCGTCTAATTCATTATATAATCAATACAAACAAATAATGCAATAGTAATAAGTAAAACTTATATATATCAAAAGGAGGGCAGGAAATGCGTGTAGAACAAGGTGAAAAGGATACCATCGCGCGTAGAAGGATAAACAAACTGCTGGATCGGGGAAGTTTCATGGAAGTGGGCGAACATGTCTGCGCAAGGCTGACGAGCTTTTATCAGCCGGATGAAGTCGAGGAATCAGACGGAGTCGTCACAGGATATGGCACGATCGACGGGCATTTGGTCTATATCTTCAGCCAGGACAGAGACAGGATGGGCGGTACGTTCGGCGAGATGCACGGACAGAAGATCGTGAAACTTTACGAGCAGGCTATCAAAGCGAGGGCGCCGATCATAGGCATGGTCGACTGCGACGGGTTCAGGATCGAGGAAGGCCTTGACGGACTCAACAAGTTTGCTGAGCTTTACAGAGTGCAGGCTCAGGCTTCGGCGGTGATACCTCAGGTGATGGTAGTGGTCGGGACGTGCGGAGGCGGCATGTCTATATCGGCAAGCATGGCTGACTTCATAATCGTTGAAAAAGAAAACGGAAAACTTTTCGTTAATCCGCAGAGCATAGTTGAAAATACTATGGGGATAAATGAGTTCAAGAATGACTATTCGGACGTAACTCTGCCGAGCAATGATATTCCGGAGGCAGTAAGGATGCTTGTCGATGTCATACCGGCGAGCGCGACAGCTGCCGCGGATCCGATAGATACTCAGGATGATCTCAACAGGCCGTGCCTCGAGATGAATACGAAGACCGGGAACGGACGCGCGATTGTGCGTGAGATCTCAGATAATCATTTCTTCTTTGAAACAAAGAGAGGCTGGGGACACGATATGGTCACTGGCTTCATACGTATAAACGGTTATCCGATAGGGGTAGTCGCGAACAATACTGTCAAAGGCGAAAAGCGTATCACAGCGCACGGCTGTGAAAAAGCGCAGACACTGATCGAGATATGTGAGAAGTTCCATATCCCTATACTTACAGTGACCGACACAGAAGGATTCAATGCCTCTGAAGAGGATGAAAAATATCTGCCGCGCGCGGCGGCAAGGATGGTCTCGACGCTGGCATTCGCGTCGGTGCCGAAGGTCAATCTTATGACAGGAACGATCTACGGAAGTGTTTACAGCATGATGAACAGCAAGGGCCTTGGAGCAGATTATGTATTCATGTGGGAAGACGCCCGCGCGAACATCGTCAATCCAAGGAGCGCCGTGGATTTCCTGTTCGGGAAATACGATGAAAAGATAGCGAAAGAATACGAAGATACTCACTCGAGCGCGCACGCGCTCGCGCGGCACGGATACGTCGACAAGGTCATAAGAGCTGAAGACACGAGAAAGTATCTGGCCGGAGCGTTCGAAACTTTTGCTGATATGAAATACGGGGTGAGAGAATGAGTCTTGGAAGTATAGTTTCAACAGCGCTGCTGGATACGCTGCTGGGAATGGGCACCGTATTCGTCATTCTGATATTCATAAGTCTTGTCATTTCACTTTTCAGATTCATACCGGCTCTGGATGAGCGCTGGGCGAAGTTAAGGAGCGGACTGAAGAGGAAGCCGGCACAGCCGGCGCATGTTATGCCTGCGGCCGAAGCGGCGCTTCCCGGTGAAGTGATCGATGATCAGACCGTCGCTGCTGTCACAGCAGTCATAAACAAGTTCATCGAAGAGAAAGAAACGGCAGCTGGCCGTGACGCGGGCGATGTATACGTCGTAAGGTCCATAAGGAGGAAGTAATGGAAACATATATAGTGAAAATAAACGGAGTTAAATACGAAGTCGAGATAGAGAAAAAGGGCGCTCCTGCTCCGGCGGCGGCACCTGCCACAAAGGCGCCTGCTGAAACCGCGGCGGCCGAGAAGCCGGCGGTGAATGAGGAGGCCGTGTCAGCGGCATCAGCAGCTTCCGACGTCGAAGGCACAGAGGTTGAGTGCGGAGTTGCCGGCAAGGTATGGAAGATCACATCGAAACCGGGAGATAAGCTTTCAAAGGGCGACTCGATAATGGTACTCGAAGCCATGAAGATGGAGATCCCTGTAGCGGCTCCGTCGGACTGCACTGTCAAAGCATTGCTTGTTAATGAGGGCGACCCTGTCGAATCGGGACAGAAGGTCGCGGTAGTGGGGTAGGCGAGAATATGGAGTATATTTCAAATACACTCGGGAATATGGTGAGCCAGTCGGCGATAGGAAGCCTCACGGTCGGGAATCTGATCATGATAGCTGTCGCGTGTATATTCATGTATCTCGCGATAGGCAAAGGCTATGAGCCTCTGCTGCTTCTTCCGATCTCATTCGGGATGCTGCTCGTCAATATTTACCCGGCGATAATGGAACCGGGAGGGCTTCTGTATTATTTCTACAAGCTCGACCAGTGGACCATACTTCCTTCTCTGATATTCCTCGGAGTAGGAGCGCTGACCGATTTCGGACCGCTGATCGCCAATCCGAAAAGTTTCATACTTGGAGCGGCAGCGCAGTTCGGTATATACGGAGCGTTCATCCTCGCGATGCTCGCGGGATTCAACGACATGTCATCGGCAGCTATAGCTATCATCGGAGGCGCGGATGGCCCGACCTCTATATATCTTTGCATGAAACTGCATCAGGACGCGCTGCTTGGACCGATCGCGGTGGCGGCGTACTCATACATGTCGCTCGTGCCGATCATACAGCCGCCTATCATGAAACTCTTCACTACAAAAGAAGAGCGCCAGATAAAGATGGAGCAGCTGAGACCGATATCAAAAAAAGAAAGGATCCTTTTCCCGATAGTCGTGACGATAATAGTCTGCGGACTTCTTCCGTCGACTACTCCTCTCGTAGGAATGCTGATGCTCGGCAATCTGTTCAGAGAGAGCGGTGTCGTGAGACAGCTGCAGGAAACAGCATCTAATGCTATGATGTATATAGTCGTAATACTGCTTGGCACATCAGTAGGAGCTACTACGAGCGCGAGTGCGTTTCTGAACTGGTCGACTATAAAGATAGTCCTCATAGGACTGGCAGCGTTCTCGATCGCGACGATGGCGGGAGTGCTGTTCGGAAAACTCATGTGCAAACTGTCGCACGGAAAGATAAACCCACTCATAGGATCAGCGGGCGTATCGGCAGTGCCGATGGCCGCGCGTGTGGCGCAGAAAGTGGGATCGGAGGCTGATCCAAGCAACTTCCTGCTGATGCACGCTATGGGCCCAAATGTGGCCGGAGTCATAGGAACGGCAGTCGCGGCAGGTATGTTTATGGCGATATTCGGAGTATAGATCTGAAGGGAGATAAAATGGGAGATAAAAAGATAAAGATAACAGAGACTGTACTGAGAGACGCGCATCAGTCTCTTATGGCGACGAGGATGCGCACTGAAGAAATGGTGCCTATCCTTGATAAAATGGATCAAGTCGGATACTATTCGGTAGAGTGCTGGGGCGGAGCGACATTCGACGCATGTCTCAGATTCCTGAATGAAGATCCGTGGGAGCGTCTTCGCGTCTTAAGATCGCATTTTAAAAATACGAAACTGCAGATGCTGCTGAGAGGACAGAATATCCTCGGATACAGACATTACGCGGATGATGTGGTGGAAGCCTTCGTGCAGAGATCCATCGCGAACGGTATCGATATAATAAGGATATTCGACGCGCTGAACGATACAAGGAATCTGGAAACAGCTGTCAGGGCGACAAAAAAAGAAGGCGGAGAAGCACAGATCGCGATGGCGTATACTCTCGGAGAGCCGTATACTATAGATTACTGGACCGATCTCGCAAAAAGGATCGAAGACATGGGCGCTGACTCGATATGTGTAAAAGATATGGCCGGTCTCCTTGTACCGGAAAAGGCGACGGAGCTCGTGATCGCGCTGAAAAACGCTGTCGATATACCGATCGACCTGCACAGTCACTGCACCAGCGGCGTCGCCCCGATAACTTATGTGAGAGGGATAGAAGCGGGATGTGATATAGTGGACACAGCGATATCTCCGTTCTCGGGCGGTACAAGCCAGCCTGCGACAGAAGTCATCGAAGAGACGTTTATGGGTACTGATCACGATCCGGGGCTGGACATCGGTCTCCTTTCGGAGATAGCGGACTATTTCAAACCGATCAAAGCTAAAGCGATAGCTGACGGGCAGATGGACCCGAAAGTCCTTGGGACGGATATCAACGCGCTGATATATCAGGTACCGGGAGGCATGCTCTCAAATATGATATCACAGCTCAAAGAAATGAAGGCAGAAGACAAACTCACTGAAGTACTTGAAGAAGTCCCGAGAGTAAGAAAAGATATCGGATATCCGCCGCTTGTCACGCCTTCGTCTCAGATAGTCGGTACGCAGGCAGTGCTCAATGTGCTCTCCGGCGAGAGATATAAAATCATGACTGAAGAGATGAGAAAGATCTTAAGAGGCGAATACGGAAAGACCGTGCTCGATTTCGATAAAGATCTTCAGAAAAAGGCGATAGGAGACGACGAGCCAATAACATGCAGGCCGGCGGATCTGCTCAAGCCTGAGCTGAAAGAGCTTGAGAAGAAGATGTCTGCCTATAAGCAGCAGGAAGAAGACGTATTATCGTATGCCCTGTTCCCTGATGTGGCGTGCGAGTTCTTCAAATACAGAGAAGCTGTGCAGAACAATATCGATCCGGCGATATATGACGCGAAACACCGCGCGTATCCGGTGTGAGGAAGGCAGAAACTAAATGAAAAAGGCAGTAATATTCGATCTTGACGGGACTTTACTGGACACGCTCGATGATCTTACGGATGGAGTGAATCACGCGCTCGAAGAGTTTGGAAGGCCGGCGCAGACTCGTGAAGAAGTGCGGACGCATATAGGCAATGGCATCGGAAATCTTATCGCGAGATCTCTCGAGAAACATTTCGACGATCCATGTTATGACGCGATCCTCAATTGCTTCAGGACGTTTTATACAGAGAACTGCATGGTCAGGACAGATCTTTATCCCGGCATCGCGGATATGATGCGAAGGCTCAGTGAAATGAGTATAGGCACCGCGATAGTATCGAATAAAAATGACGCTGCCGTACGAGAACTTGCCGAACATTACTTCCATGGGATCGTGAAGAGCGCGGTGGGAGAGAAAAAGGGCGTGAAGAGGAAACCTGCTCCGGATACTATATTGAAAGCGCTGGAAAACATCGGAGCCGCGCCTGAAGACGCTGTGTATGTCGGTGACTCAGAGCCGGACCTTGAAGCCGCGGACAACGCTGGCATGGATCTCATACTCGTATCGTGGGGGTTCAGAGGACGCAGACGCCTCGAAGAGATAACGGCTTCAGATGAGCGTGGCGAAGGGCTGAGCCGTATGATAATCGACGACCCCGCTGAAATAATCGAACTGATAAAATAATATTTCAATCTTCTGAAAACGGCATTGAATAATCGAACGCTCCGCGTTATTATTATTTTGTGGATAATATAAGTAAAAAAGGCGCTATGGGTGTCATGGCTCTCTGCGGAGTGCTGTGGAGTCTGGGCGGTATATGGATAAAACTAATGACATGGAATCCGCTGGAGATCGCCGGCGGGAGAGGACTTCTCGCTTCCATAGTCGTTTTTGTGTTTATGAAAAAGCAGGGGATGAAGCTAAAGGTCAACAAATATTCGATGGCGATCGGCACGGCGATAGCTGTCGATATGACACTTTTTGTTGTAGCAAACAAGCTTACGACGGCTGCGAATGCTGTTGTCATCCAGTACACATCACCGATATGGATACTCATATTTTCAGCTTTGATCTTTCATAAAAAATTCAGCAGAGTCGACATGATAGTAGTCGCGATCACAATGGGCGGCATCGTACTGTTTTTCCTGGATCAGCTTTCGACAAGAGGAATGATAGGAAACGTCATCGCGCTCATATCCGGTATATCGATGTCCTTCACATTTATTCTAAATAATGAATTCAGCAGCAAGGACGGCGACGCGCAGGTGTCCGGTATATGTATCGGACATTTTATGACATTTCTTGTGGCAGCCGCTGTATTTC
>CALDNM010000213.1 GCA_937915045.1 uncultured Clostridia bacterium | reverse complement strand
TGACCGCGGTGATCCTCTCTCTCTGCAGCAGATTCAGGAAGTTCACGATAGGCGTGCCCTTGGACTGCCTCGAAGCCTCCGGTATCTCGTATGCCTTTATCTTATGGGCCTTTCCGAAATTGGTGAAGAACATCAGATATTCGTGCGTCGAAGTCATGATGAGATTTTTCACGAAATCGTTTTCACGAGTCGTGACTCCCATGATGCCCTTGCCGCCTCTCTTCTGCGTCCGGTAAGTATCCGCCGGTTTTCTCTTCACATATCCGAGGTGAGTGAGAGTGATCGCTACGTTCTCTTTTTCAATGAGATCTTCATCGTCGATATCGTCGATAGCCGCTACGATCTTCGTTCTCCTCTTATCTGCCCATTTTTCCTTGATTTCAATCATCTCATCTTTGATGACGCCCATGAGTTTCACGTCATCAGCGAGAAGTTCGTTATAATAAGCGATCTTCTTCATGAGTTCCTGATACTCGTTCTCGATCTTTTCGCGCTCGAGTCCCTGGAGTCTCGCGAGCCTCATATCGAGTATAGCCTGCGCCTGGATATCTGAAAGACCAAAGCGTTTCATCAGTTGCTCTTTCGCGTTATCGTACGCGGCCCTTATGATCTTGATGATCTCATCGATATTGTCGAGCGCTATCCTGAGTCCTTCGAGTATGTGAGCTCTCGCCTCAGCCTTCGCGAGATCGAATTTCGTTCTTCTGGTAACGACTTCCTTCTGGAACTTCAGGTATTCGCGCAGGATCTGATCAAGCGCGAGACTCTTCGGCTCACCGTCGACGATCGCGATCATCAGCATGCTGTAACTCTCCTGCAGCTGTGTGTGCTTGAAGAGTTTGTTCAGCGTTATCTGCGGATTCGCGTCTCTCTTGAGTTCTATGACTATACGCATGCCGTTCCTGTTCGATTCATCTCTCAGGTTCGAGATCCCGTCGATCCTCTTGTCCTTGACCATCTCGGCGATCTTCTCTATGAGCCTCGCCTTGTTGACCTGGAACGGGATCTCCGTCACTACGATCTGCATACGTCCTTTTTTCGTTTCTTCTATCTCAGTCTTCGCGCGAACGAGTACCTTGCCGGTACCTGTTTTGTACGCTTCTCTCATTCCGGCTTTGCCCATGATCGTCGCGCCTGTCGGGAAGTCCGGTCCCTTGATGTATTTCATCAGACCTTCTACCGAAATTTCAGGGTCGTCTATCATGGCCACTGTCGCGTCGATAGTCTCGCCAAGATTATGAGGCGGTATCGATGTCGCCATACCTACGGCGATGCCGTTCGAGCCGTTGACTAAGATATTCGGGTACCTCGACGGAAGTACCGTCGGTTCCTGTTCCTCTTCGTCGAAGTTCGGCATGAAGTCGACAGTGTCTTTATCGATATCACGCAGCATCTCCTGCGCGAACGGAGTCATCCTGGCTTCCGTATAACGCATGGCCGCGGCACTGTCCCCGTCTACAGAACCGAAGTTTCCGTGTCCGTCGACAAGCATATATCTTGTAGAAAAATCCTGAGCCAGTCTTACCATCGCGTCGTAGATCGATGCGTCGCCATGAGGGTGATATTTACCCATGACTTCTCCGACGATCCTCGCCGATTTTTTATACGGCTTATCGGAAGTGACTCCCATCTGACCCATACCATAGAGTATCCTTCTGTGTACCGGCTTAAGTCCGTCCCTCACATCCGGAAGAGCTCTCGCCACGATGACGCTCATCGCGTAATCGATATACGAGTTCTTCATCTCGTTATGGATCTCGTGCTGTATGATCCTGTTGTCTTCTATCAAATTATCCAATTTATCTTCTCCTGTAACTGTCCTGCTGAAGCTGCTCCGATGTCACGCGCATCAGATGTCCAGATTCTTTACGTACTTCGCGTTGTCTTCTATGAACTTTCTCCTAGGAGGGACTTTGTCGCCCATCAGCGTCGTGAATATCGCGTCCGCCGCGGCCGTATCCTCGAGCGTTATCTGCACGAGTGTCCTCGTCTTGAAATCCATGGTCGTATCCCAGAGCTGCTGGAAACTCATCTCTCCAAGACCCTTATACCTCTGTATATCGATCTTGCCGCCGGTCTCCTTCATCTCTGCGAGCACCTTCGCCTGCTCCTTGTCCGAATAAGTGTAGCGCTCGTCCTTGCCTTTCTTATCTCTGAAGAGAGGCGGCTGAGCCGCGTATACATATCCGCCCTCTATGAGCGGTGTCATATATCTGTAGAAGAATGTCAGCAGCAGCGTCCTTATGTGTGCCCCGTCGACATCAGCATCAGTCATGATTATTATCTTGTGATACCTGAGCTTCTCTATATTGAACTCGTCACCGATGCCGCAGCCGAACGCCGTGATCATATTTTTGATCTCGTCCGAACTCAGTATCCTGTCGAGTCTCGCTTTTTCGACATTTAATATCTTGCCTCTTAAAGGAAGAACTGCCTGACGGGCCCTGTCTCTTCCCTGCTTCGCGCTGCCTCCCGCGGAATCTCCCTCGACGAGGAATATTTCCGAAAGCGCCGGATCTTTTTCCGAACAGTCAGCGAGTTTGCCCGGGAGTGAAAGTCCATCGATAAGGCTGTTTTTCCTCGTGATGTCCCTTGCCTTCCTGGCTGCTTCCCTCGCCCTTGACGCCTGCAGACATTTATTGAGGATCATCTTTGCCTGATTCGGGTTTTCCTGCAGGAATGCAGTGAGATATTCATTCGTCGTACTTTCCACGAATCCCCTCATCTCGCTGTTCCCGAGTTTCGCCTTCGTCTGACCTTCGAACTGCGGGTTCGTAAGTTTGACGGAAATGACCGCTGTAAGTCCCTCGCGGACGTCATCTCCCGAAAGTGAATCATCAGTATCTTTTATAAATTTATTCTTTCTCGCGTAATCATTGAACGCTCTCGTAAGAGCCGATCTGAATCCGATCAGATGATACCCTCCGTCAGTAGTATTGATATTGTTGGCGTAAGAAAGAATGAGCTCGCTGTACCTGTCTGTGTACTGCATCGCGACTTCACATTCCATGTCATCGGATCCATTCTTTTCCTTGCCTCTGGCTTCGAAATAAATGATGTCCGGATGTATCGTTTCTTTCGCTTCGTTCTGGAACGCGACGAATTCTTTAAGTCCTCCCTCGTAATGGAAGATTTCTTTTTTCTTGCTTCCCGGTCTCTTGTCTTCGAGAGATATTTTTATTCCCTTGTTCAGGAACGCCATCTCCCTCAGTCTCGATTCGAGAGTCGAAAAATCATAAACTGTGTCTTCGAAAATTTCAAGATCAGGCCAGAATGTCGTTTTCGATCCTGTCCTCTTCGCGTCTCCTACTATAGTAAGCTTTGTCTGAGTCTTTCCGCGCGAATATTCCTGCTCGTATATATGACCGTTTCTCTGTATCTCCACTATCATCTTTGTGGAAAGAGCGTTCACGACCGACGCGCCTACTCCGTGCAGACCTCCGGATACTTTATATCCGCCGCCGCCGAATTTTCCGCCCGCGTGAAGTACGGTATGTATTACTTCCACCGCCGGCTTTTTGAGTTTAGGATGCTCATCGACAGGCATACCTCTTCCGTCATCTTCAACAGTTATGGAATTATCCTCATTGATAGCGACTTTTATATGACTGCAGTATCCGGCAAGTGCCTCATCTATACTATTATCTACTATTTCATATACTAAATGATGAAGACCTTTTTCGCCTGTGGATCCGATATACATACCCGGACGCCTTCTTACAGGTTCAAGGCCCTCTAAAACTTGTATTTGAGCGGCATCATACTGCTGCTCTTTATCTTTAGTTGGCATTAAAAATTTCACCTCGCATAATTAAATCAACGTTCGATACATTATACAATAAAACAGCCGATTTTACAATAATTTCGGCGGCAGAGGGCATATCTTTTTAACATTTCTTTTTAAAGGCCTTAGAGGCCGATTCCTTTAGTTACAGAACACCGTAAAAATCGATATATAGACTACTATAATTTCAACATTTTTCCATTTTCCACAGAAAGGACTTTTCCATCAGGAAATGCTGTGCTCACTTCTTCAGAAATTTCAGTGGCAGTAATGAAAAGCTGTATCCCGCTCAGTGAACTTATGAGGTATCTCTGTCTTTCGGGGTCAAGTTCAGAAAGGACATCGTCCAGAAGAAGGACCGGTGTCACTTCTTTTTCGGATTTTATAAGCTCGAGCTCCGCGAGTTTGAGAGCGAGGGCCGCGGTCCTCTGCTGCCCTTGCGATCCAAATTTTCTTATATTGATCCCGTCGACAAGAAGCTCTATATCATCTCTCTGCGGACCGATTGTCGTCGTTCTCAGTTTCATATCTTCAGCGAGATTTTTCTCCATAGCCTCGGCCATTATCTTTCTCTGTTCTGTCGGATCATCCGCTGCCTTTATGTTTGGAGCGTATCTTACAAAAAGATCTTCATCTCCTGCCGTTATCCCGGCGTGGATCTTTCTGCTTATCTCAGCTATTCTTCCAACAAATTTTTTTCTCTCTATTATTATTTTTGTTCCGTATTTTATAAGATTATCAGACCATATCCTGAGAATATTTTCATCGACTCTTTCTTCTTTAAGATAAGCATTTCTCTGAAGAAGCACTTTTTTATAATTATAAAGATCGACAAGATAAGATACACTGAGCTGGCAGAGTTCCCTGTCTATAAAATTTCTTCTCTTCTCAGGTTCATCTTTTACTATCTTGAGATCCTCAGGTGAAAATACTACAACATAGATATTATCCATAAAATCACTGGCTTTAGAAACAGTTTTACCATTTATCTTAGCTTTTTTATATCCGTCTTTTCCTATAGATATCTCTATTTTTCCGCTGCCTTCATTTTCATATTCCGTGACTACTCTGCAAAGATCATCACCAAATCTCACCATTTCTCTGTCCTTTGAAGTCCTGAAAGAACTTCCGGACGCGGAGAGATAAATACTTTCAAGAATATTGGTTTTCCCCTGCGCGTTTTTCCCCACGAAAATATTGACTTTATCACTAAAGTCAATATCCGCTTTTTCATAATTTCTAAAATTGCTGAGTTTTATATTTTTTATATACATAACATCATTACATCGTCGGGATCCTTACAGGAAGCACCAGATACTCATAGCTGTCTCCTTCGACAGGCTGTATCACACATGGTGTCACCGCTGTATTGAATCTCATTTTTATCTGTTCGTCATATATCGCTTTCAGCGCGTCCATCATATAATTCGAATTGAATCCTATCTCCAGATCGCCGCCTGTCTTGTCCATTATAATATCTTCTTTAACTGCTCCGTCTTCCGATGTCGAAGTAATGTCAAGAAGGTCGTTCTTTATCGTGAATTTCACGAGTTTGTTTTTTCCCTCTTTCGCGAGGAGCGCCGCTCTTTCTATCGATTCTAAAAGCGCATCCCTGTCAATTATCATATCTGTTTCGTAAGCTTTCGGAAGTATATCCCTGTATTTGATGAACTCACCTTCGAGAAGCCTTACTACTATTTTTGTCTTCTCAAGAAGCACGACAGCTTTTTTATCACTTATGATGAGCTCTATATTTTCATCATTTTCAGATTCAGAAAGGATCTTATTTATCTCTCCGAGATTCCTGGCTGATATCACTATCTTAACATCTTTTTCTGTTTCCATTTTTTCTCTTGCTACCGCCATGCGGAAACCATCAAGAGCTGCCATATCAAAATATCCGTTTTCAAGTTCAAAAAGAACTCCTATTATTATTCCTTTCGATTCATCTATACTCGCGCAGAAATATGTTTTTCTTATCATATCTCCCAGCATTTTTCTATCGAATGAAAGATGCGCGGAAACTTCTTTTACTTCTCCTATATTCGGGAACTCATCTGCTGACTGTCCATAGATATTAAATTCCGAATTGAGAGTCTTGACGCGGACATTTCCGTTATCGGTGACTTCTACTGTTATTTCTTCATTTGGAAGTTTTCTTATTATATCTGTAAAAAGTTTTGCGGATACTACGATGGATCCTTCTTCTTCAACATTTGCTTCCACAGTCTTTTCTATAGAAATGTCAAGATCTGATGCCGAAAGACAAAGCTTATTGTCCGGAGCAGCTTTTAAAAGAATACCTTTAAGAATATTTATCGTTGTTCTCGATGAAACAGCTTTTGAAACTGTGTTCAGTGCCTTTGATAAGACCTGCTGGTTACATGAAAATTTCATATCTTCCTCCGCTTATTTATTATTATATATTTTTAGTAGTAATAGTAGTAGGTGCTGTGAATTCTGTTGATAACCGTTTTATACGTTCATATCACTAGAAAAGTTATTATTGAAATTCAGTGTACAATTATCGTTTTTCATGTACCTGCACCTGTGTATAAATCAACTTTCATTTATTATCTGAGTGAGCTCTTCCACTTCAGATTTAAGTTCATCGTCGGTCTTCAGCTGTTCTGTTATCTTTTTGCAAGCGTGAAGAACTGTTGTATGATCCTTTCCTCCGAACGCCTGGCCTATCTTAGGAAGACTGTTTTCAGTCATTTCTTTACTGAGGTACATCGCGACCTGTCTCGGATAAGTGAGATTTTTAGTTCTCTTTGCTGAATCTATATCTTTTATAGTCACTCCATAATATTTTGAAACAGCTTTTTTTACAGTATCTATCGTTATCTTCATTTCCGCGGTCGATAGAATTTCCTTCAGGATATCCTTCGCCAATGCTGTATTTATAGGCCTGTGCAGCAATGTGGAAAAACTGACTATTCTCGTAAAAGCACCTTCAAGTTCTCTTACATTATATTTGATTTTTTCGCAGATAAGATTTATGACTGCGTCCACCGCGGGAGTAAGCTCTATATTTTCAAGCTCTGCTTTGTTCCGAAGTATGGCTACTCTCGTCTCATAATCCGGAGGAGTCACATCAGCTGTCACGCTCCAGAGAAATCTCGAGGTAAGTCTTTCGTCCAGACTTACCAGTTTCTGCGGAGATCTGTCCGAACTGATAACTATCTGTTTGTCTCTGTCATAAAGAGTATTGAATGTATGGAAAAACTCTTCCTGCGTTGAGTCCTTTCCTTCGATGAACTGGATATCATCGATGAGCAGCACATCTATATTTCTGTATTTTCTTTTGAAAGCGTCCATCTTTTTTTCACGCAGAGCAGTGATAAGCTCATTTGTGAATATTTCTGATGATACATAAAGGACTTTTTTATCCTTATAGTGGCGAAGGATATAATGTCCTATCGCGTGCATAAGATGTGTCTTGCCGAGACCTGAACCTCCATAAAGGAATAGAGGATTATATTGTTTTCCCGGCGATTCAGCGACCGCGTAAGCAGCTGAATACGCAAATTCATTGTTTTTTCCCTGTACGAAATTCTCAAAACTGAATCTCGGGTTGAGGTAATATTCCTCATCCAGTCCGCTTTGGGAAGATACCGGCGGTTCGACAGGAGGAAGCTCTTTCTTTAAAGGTTCCTTTTTTTCGAGTTTTATAAGGACTTTATAAGGCTTTTTATATGTAGTTTCGACAGTATTTTCCAGCATCTGAAGATATCTTTTGTTGATCATGTCGATGATGAAATCATTTTCCGCCCCTACATATAGAATTCCCTGTTTGTCATCTGTGCGGATCGGGGTGAGTTTCGAAAACCACGCATCGTAAGCCGTTTCGTTGAGGACTTCGCGCAGAAGACCCATTGTTTCATCCCATTTTTTTGATATAGCCATTACATCCTTCTCTTTCTCAAAAATCTTTATCTATATCTTATACAAAAAGTTATCCACAGGCAATAGCAATTTGTCATTTCCTGTGGAAAAATAAAATTTAAACAGGTTTATTCACACCCTGTGGATAAAATTGTGCACAGTTTTCACAACACCACAATATATTGTGAATTCATCTCATGATGCGACAGTCGAAAATTGTTGACATTACAATGTTCTCACTATATAATAATTAAGCATGCGCACAGGGATTGGAATTAAGATCCGCGCAAAGACACGATATATAAGGAGGTGTTTATAATGAAGCAGACTTTTCAGCCTAAGACGAGGCAGAGAAAAAAAGTACATGGTTTCAGACAGAGGATGAAAACCAAGAACGGCAGAAATATTCTTAAGAACAGAAGATCCAGAGGAAGAAAGAGCTTATCAGCATAAGGGCCGCGCGAGTGGCCTTTATTGGTTATTAAGGTAATGTGATGCTGAAAAAAGAAGTACTTCGCGGAGACCGGAATTTTGACCGGGTATATAAAAAAGGAAAATCTGCGGGAGACAGATATGTGGTTGTCTTCTATAAAAAAAACAATTTGCCATATAATAGAACAGGCTTCCTGGCAAGCAAGAAAGTCGGGAATGCAGTGGCCAGAAACAGGGCCAGAAGGCTGATGAAGGAAAGCGTCAGAACGATGAAGCCTATATCAAAGACAGGCTTCGACATAATATTCATAGCCAGAAATACAATAAACAACAGGAAATGCGCGGATGTGAAAAAGTCAATTGAAGCCGCGATCAAAAGAACTGATCTGAAATAGAAGGTGCAGAGAATGAAGAAAATTTTCATTTTCTTGATAAGGTGGTATCAGAAGTATATATCACCAATGTTTCCACCGACTTGTCGGTTCTATCCCACATGTTCTACTTACTTCATCCAGGCGCTGGAGAAGTATGGAGTACTGAAAGGGAGTTTTTTAGGAATTAAACGGATTTTAAGGTGCAATCCTTTCAATCCGGGAGGATATGATCCTCTCAAGTGACGGAGGAAATTAGTTAATGAACGCTATAATGAATGTACTGGCTAAGCCGATAGGTTATGTGCTGTCATTTCTTTATGGACTGATAGGAAACTACGGTATAGCTATCATTATACTTACGCTCGCTGTTAAATTCATCCTATATCCGCTGTATATGAAGCAAATGAGTTCGACGGCCAGGATGAGTGCCATCCAGCCGAAGATGAAAGCGATACAGGATAAATACGCGAACGATAAGGATATGCAGAACCAGAAGCTGGCTGAGCTTTACAAGGAAGAGAAATTCAACCCTATGGGCGGATGTCTCCCTATGCTGATACAGATGCCGATAATCTTCGGTCTGTTCACGCTGCTCAGAAACCCGCTCTATTATATGGGATCGGACGAACGTATGATGTTCGCCGTTCACCAGTCATTTCTGTGGATGCCGGACCTGAGTCAGCCTGATAAATGGCTGCTCCCTATCCTTGCCGGCATAGCTACTTTTATTTCATTCTCCATGCAGCAGCAACAGCAGCCGGATACCGGCGGTGGTCAGATGCAGAGCATGAACGGCATGATGAAGATGATGAAATACGTCTTCCCTATCATGATCGTCATGATGGGCAGATCTTTCCCTGCTGGTCTTACTATTTATTGGAGTATGAGTCAGGTCATACAGATATTCTTCAACATGCGCATGAACAAAATGAGAGAGAGAATCATGGCGGAAAGCGCGGGAAAGAAGAAAAAAGGAGGCAAAAAGTAGCCATGGATTTTTCGGAAAAATGGGGCAAGGATATTGATGAGGCCGTTGAACTGGCCCTCAAAGATCTGAAGCTTACACGTGATGAAGTCACGGTGCAGGTGCTTGAAGAACCATCAAAAGGTTTTCTGGGCATAGGTTCAAAACTTGCGAAAGTCAGAGTAGAACCAAAGGCTGAAAGCAGTACTGCAGATGAATATAAAGAAGAAATAAAAGAAGAAGCGGCTCCGGAAAAGGAAGTCGAAGCGCCGAAAGCGCCTGAACAGAAGGAAAGAGCCGATTTATCAGAAAATAAAACATATGAGAAAAAGGAACGCGCGCCAAAGAAAAAAAGCGCTCCTAAGAAACACAGAACAGAATCGATCAACAAGAGACCGGACGATCTTGAACCGGTAGAAGATCATGAAGCTCTCGATTTTCTTAAAAAAGTGACGAAGGAAATGGGACTTGATCTCGCTTTCAAGGCAGCGATGAACGCGGAATCGATTTACATCGATATCGAAGGAGAAGAAGTCGGATCGATAATAGGCAAGAGAGGACAGACACTGGATTCTATCCAGTATCTCACGAGTCTCGTTGTAAATAAGAAGAAAGACAAATATCTCAGAGTCGTGCTCGACGCGGAGAATTACAGAGATAAGAGAGAACAGACGCTTGAACAGCTCGCTGACAGACTGGCTGATAAGGTCGTGAAGACTAGAAGAACAGTCAGGCTCGAGCCGATGAATCCTTATGAAAGGATGATCATCCACGCGACACTTCAGGATGACGACAGAGTCAAGACCAGAAGCGAGGGCAACGAGCCGTACAGACGGGTCATAATCGAACTCAAATAAATCAGACTAGCAGGGCCCGCGCGTAAGCACGGGCTTTTATTTTAGACGGGAGCTTTATATCATGGAAGACACTATAGCCGCGGTTTCTACCGCGTATGGCGAAGGCGGGATAGGTGTAGTCAGAATAAGCGGTGAAAACGCGAAGCAGGTCCTGGACAGGATATTCGTATCCGATTTCAGCCTCGATAACAGAAAACTCACATACGGACACGTAGTCGATCCTGAAAATGGGGAGATCGTGGACGAAGTCCTTGCTGTCTTCATGAAAGCGCCTAATACATATACGAGAGAGGATGTAGCGGAGATAGATACTCACGGGAGCGTCGTTTCTCTCAGAAAGACCCTTTCTCTCGCTCTTGCAAATGGCGCTCGCGCGGCTGAAAAGGGTGAGTTCACGAAGCGGGCTTTTCTTAATGGAAGGCTGGATCTTTCGCAGGCGGAAGCTGTTATGGATGTCATCAGCGCGAAGACAGACAGGACTTTTGATGTCGCTGTAGGGCAGCTCGAAGGAAGGCTTTCGGCCGAGATAAAAAGCATTAGAAAAGAGATAATGGATGTGCTCGTAAACATCACGGTGAACATCGATTATCCGGATGAAGATATTGAACTCGTTGTCTATAACGATCTGTCAAATAGAATATCGCAAATAGGCGATATGATTGAAAAACTAATAGATACAGCCGACACGGGCAGGATGATAAGAGAAGGTATAAGCATAGCCATAATCGGCAAACCTAATGTTGGAAAGTCGTCTCTTATGAATGCTCTTCTTCGTGAATCGAGGGCTATAGTGACCGAGATACCAGGCACGACGAGGGACACTATCGAAGAGAGTTTAAGCATAAAAAATATACCTGTGAAGCTGATCGATACGGCCGGGATCAGAGACGCTGATGATGAGATCGAAAAGATCGGTATAGAGAGATCAAAGGAAAGCTTCAATGCGGCTGATCTTATAATTTTCATGATCGACGCGAGCGACGCTCTCGATGATGAGGATATGAAAATAATAGATACGATCGGAGAAAGACAGGTGATCGTACTCGCGAACAAGACAGACCTTGGACGTGAAACATGTGGCGGAAAAATCAAAACATTACTGCCGAAAGCGACTGTCATCGAAACGTGTATGAAGGATCGTTCCGGTGTGGAAGAGATAGAAAATGAGATCGAATCACTGGTGTACGGCGGGAAGGTCAAACAGAACGAAAGCCTTCTGGTGACGAACGCGAGGCATGAAGCTCTTCTTCGGGAAGCAAATAAGGCGCTTTCCGACGCGAAAAGCATGACTGATCGCGGTGAGGCGCTGGATTTTATTGATATTGATATTAAAAGAAGCTATGAGCTTTTGGGACAGATAATCGGAGAAACCGTTGAGGAAGATGTTCTCAACGAGGTGTTTTCACGGTTCTGCCTGGGGAAATGATATGACAGAAGAGAAAAAAACTGAAGAATATGTGATGGGTGAATACGATGTGGTCGTTGTTGGCGCGGGGCATGCCGGCTGTGAAGCCGGGCTCGCATGTGCCAGGATGGGCATGAAGACGCTTCTTCTCGCGATCAATCTTGAATCTCTGGCGATGATGCCATGCAATCCGTCGATCGGCGGGACAGGCAAAGGCCATCTCGTAAGAGAGATAGATGCTCTCGGCGGTGAGATGGGCGTGAATATCGACAAGACTTTCATCCAGAGCAGGATGCTGAATACGGCGAAGGGTCCGGCGGTACATTCACTGAGGGCTCAGGCGGACAAGCACCGTTACCATGTCGAGATGAAAAAGACGATAGAAAAACAGCCGATGCTTGACATGAAACAGGGTGAAGCTACCGCTCTTATCGTTGAAAATTCAAGGGTTTGCGGTGTCAGGATGAAAACTCACGCGGTCTACAGAGCGCGTGCTGTCGTACTCGCGACGGGGACCTTTCTTGGAGGAAAAGTTTTTATCGGCGACAGCTGTTATCGCAGCGGTCCAAATGGTCTCGCGCCGTCTGTCGAACTCGCGGAAAATCTCAGGAAGCTCGGACTTCCGATGAGAAGATTCAAAACAGGCACGCCGGCAAGAGCATACAGCTCATCGCTCGATTATTCTAAGATGATCAGGCAGGACGGCGACGAGAAGATCGTTCCGTTTTCATTCATGTCGGATGAACTCGATATAGATCAGGTGCCGTGCTGGCTGACTTATACGAATGAAGAAACACACGATATAATAAGGAAGAATTTTTCGAGATCCGCGCTCTTCGGAGGGCAGATCGAGGGAGTCGGGCCGCGTTACTGCCCGTCTATAGAAGATAAAGTAAACCGTTTTGCCGATAAAAAGAGGCATCAGCTGTTTGTTGAGCCGGAAGGACTCGATACTGAGGAAATGTATCTTCAGGGGATGAGCTCTTCACTTCCGGAAGATGTGCAGCTTGCTTTTTATAAAACTATCTCGGGCCTCGAGGATATCAGGATCGTAAGACCTGCTTACGCGATCGAATATGACTGCATAGATCCGCTGGATCTTAAGCAGAGTCTTGAGAACAAAACTGTGGAAAACCTCTTTTGCGCCGGACAATTCAATGGAAGTTCGGGTTATGAAGAAGCTGCCGCGCAGGGACTTATGGCCGGGATCAACGCGGCGCTCAAGCTGAAAGGCAAAAATCCGTTCGTTCTCGACAGAAGCGAGGCTTATATTGGCGTTCTAATAGACGATATGACGGTCAAAGGTACTAATGAACCTTACAGAATTATGACCAGCAGAGCGGAATACAGGCTGTTGCTCCGTCAGGACAATGCTGACATCAGGCTTACGGAAAAGGCCTACAAGCTAGGAATTGCAACGGAAGAGAGGTATCAGAGACTCCTTGAGACGAAGCGTCAGGTCAAGGAAGAAGGAGAGCGGCTTCGCAGCACGTTCGTTATACCAAGCGGTGTGAACGATGAGCTTGAAAAGCTCGGAAGCGCTCCTCTGAATAATAAGATATCTTTAGCTGAACTTCTCAAGAGGCCGGAATTGAACTACGATAATATCGCTGTTATAGATCCGGGCCGCGGTCATATTTCTGAACACGCTTCGACGCAGCTCGAAGTGCAGATAAAATATCAGGGATATATAGACAAGCAGCTCGCGCATGTAGCCAGATTCAAAAAACTTGAAGGGAAAAAGATCCCTGATGATATAGATTATGAACAGGTAGAAAGCCTGAGAATAGAAGCTGTGCAGAAGCTTTCGGATAGAAGGCCTGAGTCGATAGGGCAGGCGTCCAGGATATCGGGTGTTTCACCGGCGGATATAAATGTTCTTATGGTGTATCTTGAAAAAATGCGCAGGACGGGAGGCAGATGATGGATCAGATAATAAAGATACTGGATGCTGTCGGCGCTTCCGATGCGGAAAAGAAAGCTGAGATCCTTGAAAAATATAAAGAAGAGATACTAAAATAGAATGATAAGGTAAATCTTACAACAATTACCAAAGACGACTTTGACATGAAGCATTATGCCGATTCGCTGTCTTTGGCAGGAGAAGCTTTTATTAAAGACGCGAATAAGATCATAGATGTCGGGACCGGCGCCGGATTTCCTGGTGTGCCTTTGGCAGTCATGTATCCGGATAAAGAATTCACTGTCATGGATTCGCTCAATAAGCGGATAAAGATAATCACAGAAACTGTGGATAAACTGGGGATAACTAATTTGGCCGCTGTCCATGGAAGAGCGGAAGAACTCGCGAGAATGAACGGATATCGTGAAGCCTACGACCTTTGTGTTTCAAGGGCTGTAGCCAATATGAGCACACTCTCAGAGTACTGCCTTCCGTTCGTAAAAAAGGGTGGATATTTCGTCGCGTATAAGGGGCCTGATCCTGTGGACGAAATCAAAAAAGCAGGGCATGCGATCCCGATCCTGGGAGGAGGAAAACCTCTCATAGAGAAACCATTTCTGAATGGAAAGATCGAAGGCTATGATACGGATCATACGATCGTAATAATAAAGAAAGAAAAAGGGACACCCAAAAAATATCCGAGGAAAGCGGGTACTCCATCGAGGGATCCGCTTAAATAGTTTCACGTGAAACATCTCCATCAATGCGAGAGGAAATGTTTCACGTGAAACTTTTTTATTTGTATAGCGGTAAACATAATGATGAGTTATAATAATGATGCGTGAAAGATAATTCAGACATCACAGGAGGTAGATAGAAGTGGGAAAAGCAATTGCTATATTCAATCAAAAGGGCGGAGTAGGCAAAACTACGACTAATATAAATCTGGCAGCAAGCCTCGCTATTAAAGGAAAGAAGATCCTTGTTATTGACATCGATCCACAGGGAAATACGACGAGCGGCCTGGGAATAATAAAAAAAGACATGGAATATTCGTCGTATGAACTTCTCACGGAGGAAAACATAGATACAAAAGACACGATCGTGGCTACAAGCACAGAAGGTCTTGATCTTATTCCGGCAAGCGTGCAGCTTGCGGGAGCGGAAGTCGAGCTCGTTAAGATGGACGGGCGTGAAAAGCGCCTGAAGAACGCGATAGATCAGGTAAAAGATGAATATGACTACATATTTATCGACTGCCCGCCTTCACTTGGACTTCTGACGATCAATTCTCTGACCGCAGTAGATTCAGTGCTTATACCTATACAGTGCGAATTCTACGCGCTGGAAGGTGTCAGCCAGCTTATGAGCACGATCGAGATAGTAAAGAAAAACCTCAATCCGGATCTGGAGATAGAAGGAGTCATCCTGAGCATGTTCGATGGAAGGACAAACTTGTCTATACAGGTAGTAGAGGAAGTGAAGAAGTATTTCAAAGAAAAGGTCTATACGACCGTGATCCCTAGAAATGTAAGGCTTGCGGAAGCTCCAAGCTATGGAGTGCCTATATTCCAGTATGATCCGCATTCAAGCGGCGCTGAAGCTTATAATGAGTTCGCGGATGAATTCCTCAGACTCGAGGAGGATCAGTAATGGCTAAGAAGAAAAATACCGGCCTTGGAAGAGGCCTGGACGCCCTTTTTGGTGAGATCGAAACTCAGGAAGCCGCTGAAAGCGGAGGATCAGACATTTCAGAGATCAAGGGAGTCGACAAAATAGACATAGATGATATAAAGCCGAACGCGAATCAGCCAAGAAAGAACTTTTCGCAGGAAGGTCTGGAAGAATTATCTTCCTCTATAAGCGAGCACGGAGTTATACAGCCGATAATAGTCAGGCCGTCCGGGAGCGGATATGAGATAGTAGCGGGTGAAAGACGCTGGAGAGCCGCCAGAATGGCGGGTCTTAAGGAAGTCCCATGTCTCGTAAGAGAGCTTTCAGACCGCGATAACATGCTTTTCGCTATCATAGAGAATATGCAGAGAGAGAATCTCGATCCTATAGAAGAAGCAGAAGGTCTAAGCGGGATGCTCACGGAATACGGGTTCACGCAGACACAGATATCCTCAAGTGTCGGAAAGAGCAGACCGTATATCACGAATTCGCTCAGACTTCTCAAGCTTCCTGAAGAAGTAAGGGATATGATGAGAGACGGGACGCTTTCCGCGGGACACGGACGGGCGATACTTTCAGTGGACGGAGAAAAGAGGCAGATCGAGCTTGCGCGCAGGATAGAGAAGGAAGGACTTTCGGTGAGAGCGGCGGAAGCGCTGGCTTCAGGGAAAGCTCCGGCTAAAAAAATGAAGCGCGGAAGGGCTGCTGAGAAGAACGCCGATGTACTGAGAGTTGAGGAAGACCTGAAACAAGCACTTGGAACCAAGGTCAATATAAAGATGACAGGCAAAAAAGGGAAGATCGAAATAGAGTATTACAGCAGAGATGAGCTGGAGAGACTCATAGAGATGCTTCGTGATATCAGATAAAAGCGGAAAAACCCAGGATTTGAGAGGATGGCAATGACGAAGACCGGGAAGAGATCGAAAAGAGTGATGACAGCAGCGTTCGCAGTCGTGCTTGCAGCGGCTGTGACATTCAGCATGGCAGCCTGCGGATCGCAGGGACCCAAGAAGGATCCTAATGCTGTGAAGGTCGGTACTACTGTAAAGACGAAGATAAAAGCTGAGAGCGATAAAAAATATCACAGTGTGAGCTATAAGGTCACTTCGATAGTGCGTGACAGTGCTAAAGTGAAGAAGTATATCAGCAGTTACAATGATTCGGGCAAATCAACGACTATACCGTCGCTGAGCAGCAAGAATGTCGAGTACTGCGTCATTAAATATGAAGTAAAGTTCCCGTCGAATTATCCTGAGAAGGAATTCGGGATAACAAACGTGGCACTGCCTTTTAAAATAGAAGGCGAAAACGGGGATGATATCGAATCGGGAGGAAAGATCTACAAATCACTTTCAAAGACATATGAAATAGGGAACGTGCCTATGGGTTACGACTTCTATGCCGGAGACACATATAAGGGAAGAGCTCTCTTCATTATGGTCAAAGATTATGATATGTATGAGATCACGGAGTCTTACACTTCAGGAGATAAAAAAGTCACTCATTATATCCAGGGTGAATGATAAAAAGGCAAAATCACTTTAGAACAATAAAGTTATTCTTTTATAATTTAGATATATATTATAACTAAAACGTAATATAATGACCGCCTCGCGGACCGTTACAGGTCCCGGGCGGTATTTTTACGCGTCTTGACTTGACGTCAAGGCTAAAAACATTACTGCGAAAAACGAGCAAAGACTGTGATCGCAACGGTTTCGAGCGACAGATGCAATATGCGCAAAACGTTATATTACTACAATGAAATATGCATTTTACATTTGGATAAGAATGAATAGAATAAGATTTGCAAAAGGGGTCAAGATCCCGAGATAGTATGTTGAAATCAATTTGTTCGGAAAGAGGTAAGAAAATGGAATCACTGCAGAAAAAAGAAAAAACGGCAGTGCTGCAGGGCAACGAAGCCTGTTCACAGGGCGCGCTCTACGCGGGATGCAGATTTTTCGCGGGGTATCCTATAACACCGTCGACGGAAATCATCGAGATGATGTCGGGGGCGATGCAGGCAGCCGGAGGTCACTTCATTCAGATGGAAGATGAGATCGGCTCGGCGTGCGCGATCATCGGAGCCAGATGGGGAGGCGTGAAATCGATGACGGCTACGTCGGGTCCTGGATACACACTTATGCAGGAATCGATCGGTTACGCTGCGGTCACGGAAACACCGATAGTTATTGTAGATGTCCAGAGAGGCGGACCTTCGACCGGGCAGCCTACGCTGTCATCACAGCAGGATATATATCAGGCAAGATACGGAAGCCATGGAGATTATGAGATCATAGTACTCGCTCCGTCGTCGGTACAGGAAATGTACGACTTTACTATCAAAGCGTTCGAACTTGCGGAGAGGTTCAGGACACCGGTCATCCTTCTTTCAGATGAGGAGATCGGACACATGAGAGAAAAGGTAGTCCTTCAGCCGGGGACAGAGAACATCCATGAGGGAAAGAAAAAATATGTAGTTTCACCTCAGGCGGATTTCTTCCAGGGCGCGTGGACGACAGTCGAAGGACAGCTCCACGATGACGAAGGAAAGAGGATAGGACATCTGCCGCAGAAGAGCGGAGATTTTATAGAAAATATATGCAGCAAGATCACGGATCACATAGATGAGATCTCGAGCGTAAGGACTTACCAGATGGAAGACGCGGATATCGCGGTGCTGGCGTACGGATCGGTAGCGAGACCGGCGATGAACGCGATCAATCTGGCGAGAGGCATCAAGGATGACAGGGGAGCGACACCGTTCAGATTTTTGAAGGAGATCAAAAAAAGAGGCGTCGGCGAAGCACTCCGTACGGATTACAGCAAACTGAAGGTCGGGCTCATCAAGGTCAATTCGGTATGGCCTTTCCCTGACGAACAGATCAGAGAAGCGGCAAAGAACTGCAGCCTGGTGATCGTACCGGAAATGAACATAGGAAAATATTCGAGAGAGGTCGAAAGATGTCTCGGCGGGCAGGGGACGAAAGTCGTTTCCATGTCAAAATGCGGAGGAGATCTGCACACACCGAATGAAATACTCGACAGGATATTAGAGGAGGTCAAGGTCGATGAATGATCTGTATGCAAAGTATATAAAGAAAGAAGCGCTCCCGACGCTGTTCTGCCCGGGATGCGGCAACGGCATCGTGCAGTACGCGGCGATAGAAGCGTTTGAAAAACTGGGGATCAGGAATGACACGGCGTGTGTCAGCGGAATCGGATGTTCATCATGGATCCCGTGCTATTTCAAGATGGACGTCATGCATACGACTCACGGAAGAGCGATAGCTTTCGCGGAAGGCCTCAAGATAGCGCAGCCTGATAAAAACATCGTCGTGTTCAGCGGCGACGGAGACTGCCTCGCGATCGGCGGGAACCACCTTCTCCACGCTTGCGCGAGAAATATAGACATTACTGTAATAATGATAAACAACATGATCTACGGCATGACGGGCGGGCAGAAATCGCCGGCGACTCCTACGGGAGCGAAGACACACACATCGCCATATGGCGCGGCGGACGTTCCGATGAAGGGCAGCGAGCTCGCGATGACGATAGGGGCTTCATATGTCGCGAGATGGACAACAGCTCATCCGGTGCAGCTCGAAAAGGCTATCGAAGAGGGGATAAAACATAAAGGCTTCTCGTTCATCGAAGTGCTGAGTCAGTGCCCGGTACAGGCAGGCAAAAATGTGTTCAAAGAAAAAGATCCTGTGAAAATCATGGAGATGTTCAAGGAACAGACTTATGTCTGGCATGAAGGCGACCCGGAGCAGCCGGGCAAAACGAAGATCGGGCTCCTTAAAAAAGACGATGACGCGATAGAATATATCGACAGAGTGAATAATGTTCTCAGAGAGAACGGGATTGAGAGGTAGGAAAAATGTCTAAGATATCGATCGATAAAGATTGCTGCAAGGGATGTTTCATCTGCCTTACAGTATGCCCGAAGGGGATATTCAAGAAGACGAAAAAGAGAAACAAATACGGCACGACGATGCCGGAAGCGGTGAATACTGATGAGTGCGTTCAGTGCAGGATGTGTGAGAGAATGTGTCCTGACGGCGCGATAAATGTGGAAGGCGGCGACAACAATGAGAATTAATGTAAGATTTGCGGGAGCAGGCGGACAGGGCGTCATCCTGGCGTCGGTATTGCTGGCAAAGGCGTATGGCCTTGGAGAAGATTATTATATTTCGCAGACACAGAGCTATGGACCTGAAGCGAGAGGCGGAGCGTGCAAAGCGGAAGTAGTCATTTCCGATAAAGAGATCGATTATATGAAGGTCGATGAAGCGGACGTTTTCGTCGCGATGAACCAGGTCGGTTATGATAAGTTCATAGACACCGTGAAACCTGACGCGATGATCCTCATCAACAGCACGCTCGTAAAAGCGGACAGAGATGATGTCTACGCTGTGCCGGGGACAGAGATCGCGGAAGATATGGGCAAACCGTTCGTAGTGAATATGGTAATGCTCGGAGCGCTTACAAAGTTGATACCGAAATTGCATTATCCAAAAGTCAACGACGAGATCAAAGAGAATTTTGTCGCGAGCCTTGCGGGTACAAACATCGACGCGTACAACGCCGGGTTCGACGCAATGAAAGAACTCGTTGAAAAGAGAAAAGACGAATGGCAGGAGCAGTATGACGAGATCGTGAAATAACGAATGTCCACCCATATATAATATAACTAGAAACACAAAAGCCGGGGTTTGCCCTGGCTTTTGTGTAAAGTGTGTGTGTGTATTCAATAAAAGAAGGAAAGTTTGTATGAAATACTTCATACTCTTAACTCGATTAATAGTATACTTTTTTTATGTGATGATTCTGTGAAGATAACACAATTTTCTTACAATTCAAAATTGGAATCAGTGAGACCGTTGAACAAATACATTGCGTTCATTTCTTCGACATCATATGCAGTCACGCCGCCAAGCACTGTGGCGACTGCCTCAGGGAGGATGCCTGCCTGTGACACCGAGTTGAACGGGTCATCGTCGAAAACCGTGAAGTCAGCGTATTTGCCGACTTCCAGCGATCCTAAGTCTTCGGATCTGCCGATCTTCTCCGCCGCTTCCACAGTCCTCGCGTGTATCTCGTCCTTCGGGAGGACACGTTTTTTAACTTCACTGTTTTCGGCTGTTTTTACGCGTACGGAAAAATTCTTTTCACTCGCGAGTTTAAAAAGCGCGTCTATATAACCTTTTGAAAGTGAAAGGTTTCCGTCGGATCTTTTCTCGACATCGAGCGTGAGCATGGAACAATCCACGAGCCCATCCTCAGATGCTGAAGCGTAAGTCTTCCCTTCGTCCATCATAGCGCGGACCGTTTCGAGATCGATTTCACTTGCGACGCGCACCGATCTTAAAAATCTGTATTGCGGCTTGTCGTCCTTCGCGAGCGCCATCAGCTTCGCGATATATTCGTCGCAGAGATTCTCCGGAGCGTCGCTTTCGAAAATGGAAGTGAATCCGTGCTCCCACAGATAGTCGGTCTTCGTGTTCACAAGAGACGCGATAAGTCCGTTATCAACAAGCTCCAGACACGAAAGAGCGTATGGAAGAGTCACAGCGTCCATGCCGTCCTCATCCGCGCTTCTTTGTATCATATTTTCGGCAGCCGAATTCATCATAGCGGCAAAGCCGTCACTGCTGAGCATGAGAAGGGGACGGTCATTTACGATCTCGTCCAGTCTTGAGCGCAGGCTGTCTTTTTCATTTTCAGCCACGAGCCCGGCGTCAAATCCGAAACCAAAGTACGCTTCCTTTCCGGAATTATGTCTCGCATAAAACGAAATGTCATCGAGCACCGTTTCAAGACTGTCGTCCGGAAAAAGATGAAGGATGATATCGTCCGTAAAGAACGCGTCGAGCACCGGAGAAGCCTCGGCTTCTATCAGTCCCGGCGTGATATATTTTTCTTCGAGATCGTACACATCTGTCGTCTCAGCTTCGAATTCCGAGAGCTGTTCGTAAGGTCCGAGAGCCAGGATGTGCCCGTCTTTCACAGCCATCGCTTCGGTGAAAGGGAAGTCCTCATCCATCGTCGCGATATGCCCGTTCATGTATATCGTATCGGCAGCATCGCCTTTTTTAAATTTCATGAATGCCATTGATTTTTCCTCCGAAGCCTATTATAACATATTTGCGAACGTAAATGAGTTATGGTATTGTAGGTACATTATGAAAGAGCGTACGAAAAAACAATTGAAAAAAGCGGCGGCAGTAATGCTTTGTTTCGCGCTGATCTTCACTGTGTCGTCCTGCGGTACAGGAAGTGAGAGCGGCGGCTCGTCCGGCAGCGGTACAGTCTCTTCGACTTCGAAGTCCGCGTCATCGGCGGCGAAAAAGAAAAAGACGACAAAGAAATCTTCCGCTTCGAAATCGGACAGTTCATCAAAAAACTCATCATCGAAAAGCTCGGGAAGTTCGGCATCGACACATTACTGCACCATAAAAATAACTTGCCACGAGCTCGTGCAGCATAAAGATAAACTCAGCAGCTCGCAGGCGGAGCGCGTCCCTTCGGACGGCGTGATACTCGGGACGACGAAAATGAAAATACATGACGGAGACAGCGTCCTCGATATACTTCTTCGCGCGACGAAAAGCAAAGGCATACAGACATCGTATCAGGGGCACACTTCGTACGGCACGGCTTATGTCGAGGCGATCGATAACTTTTACGAAAAGGACGCGGGCGACAGGAGCGGCTGGATGTACTCGGTGAACGGCGCGTTCCCGAAGAAGGGCTGCTCAAAATACAAGGTCCGTTCCGGCGATCGGATCTCGTGGGAATACACACTGAAACTCGGAGACGATCTCTAAAAGAAAAAGGCATTTGAATGGGGAGAGACACTTTTGCGACATACCATCCGGTAATATCATTCGCGTACTTCGCGTGCGTGATAGTATTTAGCGTGATCTTTTTGCATCCGGTCTTTCTGGCGGCGTCATTTGCGGGCGCGCTCGCTTACGCGTTTTACCTCGGCGGGAAAAAGATGATGAAGTTTTTCGCGAAGTGGCTTTTGCCGCTGACCATCATCGTGACGATCATCAATCCGCTGTTCAATCATTACGGACAGACGATATTATTCTACTTTCGCGGAAATCCGATCACGGAAGAATCGATCATATATGGTATCGTGTCGGGCATAATGTTCAGCACTGTGATCCTCTGGTGCTGGTGCTGCAATGAAGTCATGACAAGCGACAAGTTCATGTATATATTCGGCAGGATCACGCCGCATCTTTCGCTGGTGTTTTCGATGGTGCTGAGATTCATTCCAAAATTCAAAGCGCAGATGGAGGTAGTCAGGACGGCGCAGGAATGCGTAGGGCGTGACGCGAAAAGCGGCGGCTTCATGCAGAAGATACGGCGCGGAATGAAAATGCTTTCAATAATGACGACGTGGGCGCTCGAAAACGCGGTCGATACTTCCGATTCGATGCGCGCCAGAGGTTACGGACTTAAAGGGCGGACGGCCTATTCGATATACAGATTCGACGCGAGAGATACGGTGACTGCCGCAGTAATGGCGGTGTGTATCATCGCGGTGATCGCGGGAGGGATCATGGGACTTGATACACTGACTTACTACCCGGCGATCGAATTCGCGAAGATCACGGCGGGGACTTTGCCTGTATACGCGGGTTACTGCGTTCTGTGTCTTGGACCTGTCATACTGAACATAAAGGAGAACGCGAAGTGGAAACGTTTGAGATCAGAGATCTGACATTCACATATCCGGGAAAGGAAAAGCCCGCTGTCGACGGAGCGAATTTATCTGTCGGCTTCGGGGAATTTATAGTGCTCTGCGGGAAGTCGGGGTGCGGCAAGACGACGCTCCTCCGTAATCTCAAAACAGTGCTTGCTCCGCACGGGACGAGAAGCGGGAATATAAAATTCTATGGCAGAAATATCG
>CALDNM010000212.1 GCA_937915045.1 uncultured Clostridia bacterium | reverse complement strand
TGGAATCTCTCGCCAGGTTTCGCGTCAGTTATCGACGGCTCCGCCATACACTTCAGCTCCGATATGGAATCCTTATTGAATTCCTGGTCGATGACTTTTCCGTCTTCGTCCTCTATATCTTTCATCAGATATCCGTAATTCCTGACATCTATCTCGACAGCTGTCTTCGCGTCGACCCAGTGGATCGTGCCCTTGACCTTTCTGCCTTCGAATCCGCTTCCCGATCTCGTCTCAGGATCGTAAGTACAGTGCAGCTCTTTTATCGAGCCGTCATCGTTCTTGATGACATCCTCACACTTGATGAAATACGCTCCCTTGAGACGCACTTCATTTCCAGGGAAAAGCCTGAAGTATTTCTTGACCGGTTCTTCCATGAAGTCCTGTCCGTCTACATATATCTCGCGGCTGAACGGTATCATCCTGTTCCCCATCTCAGGTACGTTCCTGTTGTTCTCCATCTCCAGCTCTTCGGTCTTATCCTCAGGATAGTTCGTGATGACCACCTTGATCGGATCGAAGACGACATTCCTGCTCGGTGCCTTCGACTGAAGGTCCTCTCTCACGCAGTGCTCGAGAAGTTCGACCTCGACCATCGAGTTCGCTTTCGCCACACCGATACGCTCGCAGAAATCCCTGATAGCTTCCGGCGTATAGCCTCTTCTTCTCAGGCCCGCGATCGTCGGCATACGCGGATCGTCCCAGCCGTCTACCAGCTCCTGATCCACGAGTTTCTTGAGCAGCCTCTTGCTCATCAGGAAATGCGTGAGATTGAGCCGCGCGAATTCTATCTGCTTCGGAGGGTTCGGCCACCAGCCGACTTCCCTGATCGACCAGTCGTACATAGGACGAAGGTCCTCGAACTCGAGCGTGCATATCGAATGCGTCACTCCCTCGATCGCGTCCTCGAGAGGATGCGCGTAAGCATAAAGCGGATAAACGCACCATTTATCTCCCGTGTTGTGATGTGTCGCGTGCTCTATCCTGTAGATGACAGGATCTCTCATATTGATATTAGGCGATGCCATATCTATCTTCGCCCTGAGTACCATCGACCCGTCTTCATATTTTCCGTCGCGCATCTCATGGAAGAGCTTCATGCTCTCTTCGGCAGGTCTGTCGCGGTAAGGGCTGTCCTTCCCCGGCTCTTTGAGCGTGCCTCTCTGCGCTTTTATTTCTTCATAAGTCTGTTCATCGACGAAGGCTTTTCCTTTTCTGATCAGTTCTTCCGCCGCTTCATACATCGTGTCAAAGTAATTCGACGCCCAGCAGATCTTTTCCCATTTGAAACCGAGCCACTGTATGTCACGCTTTATGGCTTCGACATATTCTTCGTTTTCTTTCGCCGGGTTCGTATCATCGAACCTTAAGTTACACTTGCCGCCGTATTTTTCCGCCGTCATAAAATTGAGGCAGATCGACTTCGCGTGCCCTATGTGCAGATATCCGTTCGGCTCCGGCGGGAAACGTGTCTGGATCTTTCCTCCATACGTACCTGCCGCTATATCTTCATCGATGATGTTGTGAATAAAATTCGATTCCATATCTTTTCTCCCGTCAAAAAAGTTTTATACCTTGATATTATAGCATAAAAAATGCGGCGTGTCCCTTTGACGCGCCGCTTATTCATCGCTTTCTCCGTCCGTTTTCCTTAGTTGTTGTCACATCTTTTATGGATGTAGCCAAGGACATCTTCCTGAGGTATGTCGAGCGCCAGACTGAGTTCCGAATACAAAGTCTTCTCCGCGCGCTGCATATATCTCTTATCTATGGAACTCTGAGCCTTGCCGTTCTTCTCTTCGTGTCTGCTCTTCGCGTATATCGACTTGATGAGTTTCACAAGGTCCTCGCACTCGTGCGTATCCATATAGCCCTGATAAAAGTCCGATCTGATCCTCGGGCTTGATGTATAGCAGGCCTTGCCATCTATATCGGGTATCTCGTCTATCAGCGCTTCCGCTTCTCCGCGGTCTATGATCGGGCGCATGAAAACCTCGGTGTCTACCGGTATATAGATGGTCTCAGTGCTTCCTACAGGACATAGCTTATAGTACTTCTTCCCGTTTTTGCGCAGTGCCTTTATCTCAGGCTCTCCGACCGACTCTACGCGGCATACGCCGCTGCTGCCGTAAATTATGTAGTCACCTACGTTATACATTCTTCCCCACTCTTTCTTCATAATAAAACGCGGTCCCGGCCTGGATATATGTAGCGCCGGTCTCCACGCTACATGCTTATTATATCACAAAATCCCCCAAATGAAAAGAGCGGCAGGCCTTTGGGACTACCGCTCATCTC
>CALDNM010000211.1 GCA_937915045.1 uncultured Clostridia bacterium | reverse complement strand
CGGTGAGCATACAGCGCATGGTATACGGAAACATGGGGGACGATTCAGGAACGGGAGCCGTCTTTACCAGGAGCCCTATCACCGGTGAGGATCAGGTATTTGGAGAATTTCTTGTCAACGCGCAAGGTGAAGATCTCGTATCAGGGATCAGAACACCTGACAAAATCTCAAAAATGAAGGAAATATTCCCCGATCTTTATGACGAATTCATTAAGATGGTAGATCTTCTGGAAAAACATTATAAGGACATGCAGGATATCGAGTTCACGGTCGAAAAAGGCAAGCTGTATATCATGCAGACGAAAAGGGCAAAGCGAACAGCTGTATCTGCTGTCAAGGCTGCGGTCGATATGGAAAAAGAAGGCATGATCGACAGGGAAACAGCGATACTGCGACTGGATCCGATCCAGCTCGAACAGTTATTCGATAAATCATTCAAAGCAAAGGATCTTGAGTATGAGGTCCCTGTGGCACATGGGCTGGCTTCTTCACCGGGAGCCGCTTCAGGGGCGATAATGTTTTCTTCGATGGATGCTCAGAAGGCCGCGTCTAAAGGGGAAAAAGTAATATTGGTCAGAGCCGAATCTTCACCGGAGGATTTTTCCGGGATGGTTTGTTCAGAAGGAGTCCTTACATCAAAAGGCGGGATGACTTCACACGCTGCTGTTGTAGCGAGAGGTATGGGCAAATGTTGCATTTCCGCGGCAAATATAAAAGTCGATGAACTTGGAAAAACAATGAAGACCGGCGGAAAAATTTTCCGCGAGGGAGATAAAATCTCGCTTGACGGGACGACGGGAAGAGTATATAAAGGACTGCTTGAGATAGAGCAGCCTAAGTTGTCGGGCAATATCGAGACGATCATGGGCTGGGCAGATAAAGTCCGTGATATTAAAATAAGGGCAAATGCCGACAATCCTGAAGACGCGAAGATGGCACTGGATCTTGGCGCTGAGGGGATCGGACTCTGCCGTACAGAAAGAATGTTTTTAAATGAGGACAGGCTCCGTATGATCGCCGGGATCATGCTGACTGAGAACAGATCAGAAAGAAAAGACATCCTGTCTCAGCTGATGCATTCACAGAAGGATGATTTCGCGGAGATCTACAGAACGGTCAAGGAAAAGCCTGTGACTATAAGACTCCTCGATCCGCCTTTCCACGAAATATTCCCGCATTCGGATGAAGAGATAAGGAAAATAGCTAAACGGCTGGAGATACCATTTGAAATAACGAAACAGGAAATGGATTCTCTTCACGAGTTCAATCCTATGCTCGGGAAAAGAGGCGTGCGGATAGCGATAGAATATCCGGAAATCGCGTCTATGCAGGCAGAAGCAATAGCGGAAGCGGCTGTACTAGTGTCAAAAGAACTCGATATAGAGATCGTTCCAGAGATCATGATCCCATTCGTGGGGATGAGTACAGAGCTGAGGACAGTCAGAGAAACAGTTGATACGGCATTCGCGTGTGTATTTGAAAGAACGAGGAAAGAACTCGAGTATAAGGTTGGTACGATCATAGAAGTACCAAGGGCCGCGTTCGCGGCAGATCGGATAGCCAAGGACGCGGATTTCTTCGTATTCGGAGCAAACGATCTCACACAGCTCACACTTGGGATATCACGTGATGATATGAGTGACGTCATAAAGAGTTATCGTGCTAAATCGATAATGAATTACGATCCATTCAAAACGATCGATACTGTAGGTGTAGGCGGACTCATCAGAATGGCTGTAGACAGAGGACGTGAGGCTAAGAATAATATCGGTACAGGATTATGCGGCGAGCAGGCCGGAGATCCAAAGACGATACAATTTTGTACAGAGTTAGGACTCGATTATGTATCGTGTTCACCGTATCTGGTCCCGGTCGCGAAGCTTGCGGCAGGGCAGGCTTCTGTGAAACTCAGGAATGAATCAGAAGAATGATCTGATCAATAATATGCAAGACTGGAGAGAGCGGACTGACCGCTCTCTTTTTTAGTGCCGCAAATATAATTGACAAATTATGGAAAATGTAATAATATTAAATCACTGGAAATAATTACTAAATATAACTATGGAGGGAAAAATGGAAAAAATCAGGATCGCTGTGATCACCGAAGATATAGAATATGGCCTTGCGCTTGCGGTGGCTCTTACAGAAAGTCAAAAACGGCTTACAGTAGAAATATTCGACAAAGATGATGAAGACGCTGCGATCGATTCAGGCGCGGATCTCATGCTATATGATCATCCCGGGGAAAGGAGAAAAGAAAACGCTATCGAACTTGTGGAAAAAGAATCTCTTGTTGATAACAAGAAATTCAAATTTTACAAATATGGAAATGTGAGATACCTTTCCGCGGATCTGATTTTCGCTTATGGGGAACTTACCGGAAGGGAGATCGTTTTCCCGGAAGAAAAAGGCGTCGCTGTATATACTTTTTCGAGTGCGAGAGGCGGGTCGGGATGTACATCTGTTGCCATGGGATGCGCGCAGGAGCTGAAACGTTTCCGTGGGGAGCGAGTGATCTATATCTCGCTGGAAGAGATCGAGTCGACCGCGCGATATATGTGTACAGAAGGTGGAAAAGGAATAACTGAGTTTTTGTATTATCTCCTCAGCGGCAGAGAAAGGATATGCTCCTGTATCGAAGACTTTGTATGCGCTGACGATTATGGGGTCGAAGCTTTCAGACCGGGAAAAGGTATCAATCCGCTCAGAAATCTGAACGAAGAAGAATTTATGCGCTTTTTCAACTACATCCTCAGGTGCGGAAGATACGATATAGTGATATTCGATGCCGGGAATTTTCTAAATGAGATCAGCATCAAGGCCATGGATATGAGTGACAAGGTCTGTACTGTGACAACTCAGCGTGAGGAAGGCCCGCTCGATGAAGGAGAAGCATGGCTGCTTACAAACCCAGGTGATATCATTTCTGAAGACCAGGACGAATATACAGAAAAAGAATATCCGGATCCTCGCGAAGAATCATATTTGCGGTGTTTGGAGTATATGGGAGGGAAGAGCATATTCGAGAAGATAATAACTGTACTCAATAAATATACTGAGAGAAAAAACGCGTCTTCAGGAAAAGATGCAGTGATCGGATACGACAGGGAAAGCTTCTCTTCTTTCAGAGGCCTCATCCACATAGCTCCGGATCGGATATTTGGTTCAGGTGTGAAAAAACTGACCGATGAAATAGTGGTAATGAAATGACGGTATGATATAATATCTATATGGAAAAGCTGGCACCTCTAATTACAGATCTCGCCGTCATCATGGTCACGGCGGGCATAGTGACACTTTTGTTCAAGAAGATCCATCTTCCCGCTGTGCTGGGATACATCATCGCGGGTTTTCTGATAGGACCTAATTTTCCTTGGCTCATAACAGTTGCGGACAGGGCAGATATAAACATTTGGGCGGATCTCGGGATCATATTCCTCATGTTTGCCTTAGGTCTGGAATTCAGTTTCAAGAAGATAGCGGACATGGGAGCCGGTGCAGTCGTGACGGCTCTCACTGTCATAACAGCGATGGTCATGGTCGGGTTCGGCATAGGTGCTCTTTTGGGCTGGGGGCGCATGGACAGTATATTTCTAGGCGGAATGATCTCCATGTCATCCACAATGATCATCCTCAAATCGTATGAAGAATACGGGCTGAAGGAGAAGCGATCGTCACAGGTCATACTCGGCGCGCTCGTGATCGAAGATATTTGCGGGATTTTCATGATGATCATACTCTCAACACTCTCGGCCGGGCAGAATGTTTCCGGTACCGCGCTTTTTGGCGAGATCGGGAAACTCCTTTTGTTCCTCGTGATATGGCTGGCTGTCGGTATCCTTCTCATCCCGACATTCCTTTCAAAAGTCAAAAAACTCATGAACGATGAAACTGCCATTGTAGTATCGATAGGCATATGTCTTCTCATGGTCGTGATAGCAAACAAGATCGGGTTCTCATCAGCTCTCGGAGCTTTTCTCGCGGGATCGATAATCGCGGGAACAGTTTCCGCGGAGCGTATCGAGACACTTGTGACACCTATAAAAAATATGTTCGGCGCGGTGTTTTTCGTATCAGTCGGCATGATGGTCGAGCCTTCGATATTGTCCGGATACTGGCTTCCGATCCTTGTAATAACGGTCGTGACTATTTTCGGGCAGATGATATTCTCGACGATAGGTATGGTGCTTGCGGGAGAAGATCTTCGTACAGCAGTAACGGGCGGTACCGCGATGGTGCAGATAGGAGAGTTTTCGTTTATCGTAGCGGCACTT